>JAUVRF010000302.1 GCA_030597775.1 Methanobacteriota archaeon
AGACCTGGAACATGACGAAGCCCTCACCGGAGGCCCGAAGACGCACCGTGGTCGTCGGGTCCTCCAGCAAGGGACGGAGATCGAACAGGTAAGTGAGGTCGCGGTTGGTCTCGTCCATGGTCTGGGTCCAAGCCAGCTCTCCCTTGACGAGGATCTCGACCTCGATGTCCACGGGAGCCTGCTTGGTGGAGACCTCGTAGATGGTCTGGAAGGCGACCACGGTATCCTGGGTCGAGAAGTAACCGCCCAGGGATGACCGGTGGTCCAGCAGGTACTTGATGGCGCCGTCCACGTCGTTGCCATGGCGGCCGACCAGGTGCAGGGCCTGGGCCGCGTACCCGGTGGCCTCGATGTTGAACCCGGGGTTGTGTCGCCCCATGTCCCACATCCCGACCCCTTCGAAGTGGTCGTTGGAGATCATGTTCGTGGTGGTGCCCCAGTAGACGGTGCCGTTGTCCTCCAGGCGAAGCTCATGGAGCTGGTCGGCGATGTCCACTGCCAGGGTGGACCGGCCCTCCCCTGCGGCCGCCAGGACCTTGAGGGCCAAGGCGAGGACGTAGGGGTCGTCCCAGTTGTCCGTCTTCTCGATGTTGGCCTGGATGTAGTCCACCGCATCCTTGATGGCGTCGTCATCGGAGGATATGCCGGAGTAGAGCAACGAGTGGGCCACGTAGGCGGTGGTCGCCACGCGCTTCTGCTCCAGCTTGGGATTGTTGAACTCGTACAGGCCCCAGGAGGGGAACTCCCAGCTGCCGTCGCTCTTCTGCTGGCTCAAGAGCCAGTCCTGCATGTCCGTGATGATCTTGTCGTCGACGGTGAAACCTGCCAGCTGGGCGTCCTTGAAGGTGATCACACCCCAGGACGTGAGCCAGATGTGCACGTCCTGGTCATCGGAGAACCACACGATGCCGCGACCCTCGCCGTTCTTGGCGTTCTGCAGGTACTGGAGCTCGTGATTGATGCCCTGGTTGACGATCATCTCCAACTCGAGCAGTTTGGCCTCGTCAAGGTCGCCCTCCCGGACGGTCCGGAAGGCCAGAACGTCGATGGAAAGGGTCGACAGGGACTGCTCGCCGCAGCCGCTGACGAAGTGGATGTAGGAGTCGGCACCCTCTAAGATGGCCGCCTCGACGCCTCCCTGGAGCTTGACCCAGGCATTCTCCGAGTTCTCGATGAGCTCGGGTAGCAGGGTCAGGTCGTAGGTGAGGTCGTCACCACTGCTCAGCCGACCCTGGTTTAGATCGGTGATCCTCTGGCCCACGGGCTTGACCCGCAGGGGCTTGATGACGTTGTCGATGAAGGACATGCTCTCTCCGGTGACCTCCAGGTCGTGGACGCCAACCTTCGTGAGCTCTATGGTGAACTCCACGCTGCTCACCTCGCCGGTGGTCAGGAAGACGGTGTCCACGCTGCCGCCGGCGATGTCGTACCAGTCGGCGGTCTCGAGGGTGACCTCCACGTCGGTGGGCTCACCGTAGTTGTAGACCTGGACCTTCAGGGCGAACGTGTCTCCCAGGAAGGCCTTTGCCGGAAGGTCCGGCTCTATGAAGAACTCCTGGAAGACCGTGATGTTCTGATGTCCGACACCCACATTGGCGTCCTTTGTCTAGGCGAGGACGCCCACGTCCCATGACGTAATGGAGTCGGGGGCCACCAGGTCGATGGTGGCCGTTCCGTCTTCGCCGGTGGGCAGGACGGGGATCCAGGCCCAGGTCTCGGGGAAGAACTGGCGGGTTATCGAGGGTTTCGCGGGCACGGTGTAGCCATCATTGGCACCAGGGGCCTGTGGGGGGGCTTCGATACCCTTGTCCCATTCAAAGTCGTTGACGGGATCGAACCCACCTCCCTCCATTGCCCAATCGTCCCCATCGTCCCCCAACCGACCGCCGCCGACGTCATCGACGCCGACGTTGAACTGGCCGAAGTCGTCAGCAGGCTCGTTGTTCATCGCCACGAAGGCGGCGCTGAAGGCGACGATGAGGAACATGGTCGCAACCGCGGCCACCCTGGCCTTCTTTGACCGGGGGCCCATGACGGCCATGGCGATGAGGGCGATGATGCCCAATGCGCCCACGACGGTCCAGTAGGCCACCACGGCCCTGTCCTGTAGTTCCGCGGCATCCTCGCCCTGGGCCTTCGCGGTGGTCTCTATCGGGGCGGCCTCGATCTTCTGCCACTCGCTCAGGGTCTCCGCGGGAAGGGGGGTGTCGCCCACGAATATGTAGCCCATGAACTGGTAGATCGGGTCGGAGTACTGGGGCAGCAGGCCTGCCAGCACCTCCTCGAAGCCTGTGAACCGGGAGCCCAGCTCGAACACGGCGTTGTCCACGATGCTCACGCCCAGCACGGACGCGACGCCGTTCCCGTCGCGGGTTACCCGCACCTCTATGCTCACGTCCTCCTGGGGGAGGATTATGTTCTTGCTGGGGGTGATCTCGATGTCCAGGTCGCCCTCCTTGGCCACGCCTATCATGGCCACGTCGCGGGCGATGTTGAAGTTCTGCTCGACCTTGTAGACCCGGATCGAGGTGATGCGACCGAAGTCGGAGGTCACCGGGATGTCCAGGGTGGCCTTCTCGCCCTTCATGGATATGTGGCCGGTGAGGACGGTGAAGCCGTCGGCCACCACGTCGTAGTACACCAGATCGGTGGCGCCGTTCCCGCCGTAGAATATGGACAGGCGGGCTACCTCGCCGACCTGGTAGGTGGTCTTGTCCGGGATGATCTTGAGACCACCGGACTCCTCCAGGGCAAGGTCGGTGCCGCCGTTGTACTCGTCCTTGGCGACCAGGATGTGTAGAAAGTCCTTGTTCTCACGGTAGGTGAACTTGATGGCGGCGATGCCCCGGTCGTCGGTGGTGATGGTCTTGGACCCACTCTTGTCATCGTCTATCCAGTACTCCACCTCGGCTCCATCCACGGGTGCACCGTTGGGGAAGCGGGCCACCACGTAGTAGGTTGAGGTCTGGCCCTCCACGTTGGCATCCGCCAGGGCGGTGACGACGATGGGCTGCTTGGCATAGGTGATGATGTAGCTCTCGTGCTCGGTGTGGTCCCCGGTGTCGGTCACCGTGAAGTTGAACTCGAGCAGGACGCTGTCGGGGCTGTCCTCCGGGAACTGTTGCTCCACTAGCCAACCCAGCTGGTAGTCCACGTAGAACTCGTAGACGCCGTCGTCAAGGTCCAGTTCTGGGAACTCTTGAATGGTGACCCATTCATCACCGGTGTAGAGGTTGATCTCCAGGTCGGCGATGCCCACGACCCGCTGACCGAAGAAGTACTTTGCCAGGATGTATCCGTCGATATCCTCGCTGCTGGTGTACCATGCCTTCATGTCGCCCACGTCGATCTCGAAGCGGGGAAGGACGTACTCGTCCACCTTGACGTTGCGAAC
>JAUVRF010000081.1 GCA_030597775.1 Methanobacteriota archaeon
GGTGGCGCCCGTGGCGATGATTATGACACCGGTCTCGATGGTCCCCTCGCGGCCCTTTATCTGGGTCGCGAAGTTGCCAACGTATCCGCCCATGCTCTCGATCTCCGCCCCCGTCAGCACCTCGATGTTGGTCTCCTTCTTGACGGCAGCCACCAGCTCCTTCAGCTTGGCCTGCGGGTCCTCCCCTGTCACAGTGGACCGGATCCTGCGCAGGTTCCCTCCCAGCTCCTTCTCCCGCTCCACCAGGTAGGTCTTGAACCCCTGCACCCCGAGGCTAAGGGCAGCGGTCATGCCGGTGAGCCCGCCCCCGAGGACCAGGGCGGCCCTTGTGACGGGGATCTCCGCCGTCTCCAGGGGTTCGAGATGCCTGGCCTTCGCCACCGCCATCCGCACGAGGCTCTTGGATTTGATTGTGGCCTCCACGGGCGTGTGCATGTGGATCCAGGAGCACTGGTCCCTGATGTTGGCCATCTCGAACAGGAAGCGGTTGAGGCCCCCCTCGCGGATGGTGTTCTGGAAGAGGGGTTCGTGGGTCCGGGGAGTGCACGAGGCCACGATGACCCTGTTGAGGCCGTGCTCGGTGATGAGCTCCGTGATATGTTCCTGTGTGTCCTGTGAGCAGGTGTACAGGTTGTGCTCCGAGTACACCACCCCCGGGAGGGTCTTGGCATACTCCACCACATCCGGCACGTCCACCACGCCGCCGATGTTTATGCCACAGTGACATACGAACACGCCGATGCGTGGTTCCTGATCCGTGACATCGATCTCGGGCGGGTATTCCTTCTCCGTCACCAGGGTTCCCCTGGCCGATGATATGATCTCCTGGGCCTTGCCGGCGGCCCCGGAGGCCTCCGCCACCGTGGTGGGGATGTCCTTGGGGCCCGAGAAGGCGCCGCTGACGAAGATGCCGGGGCGGGAGGTCTCGAGGGGCGAGAAGGTGCCCGTTGCGGCGAAGTTGTACCGGTTCAGATCGATCCCGAAGGCATCCTTTATCATCCCGGCGGTCTCGGGGGCGTGGAGTCCCACGGCCAGCACCACCATGTCGAACTCCTCCTCCTTGAGCTCTCCCTCCTCTACGTAGCTGAGCATGAGGTTCTTCGACCCGGGGACCTCGGTCACCTGTGGGATGCGCGTGTGGCGGGTGACACCGATGTGGAACTCGTTCTGGGCGCGGGTGACGTAATCATCGAACTCCTTGCCGAAGGCGCGAACGTCCATGAAGAATATGTGGGCGGAGAGCCCCGGTGTGTGCTCCTGGGCGATGACGGCCTCTTTGAGGGAGTACATGCAGCACACCGAGGAGCAGAACCCCGCATCGATCCGGTCGTCGCGGGAGCCCACGCACTGGAGGAAAGCCACCTTCTTCGGTATGTCACCGTCCGACGGGCGCAGCACCAGGCCGCGGTGGGGTCCGGTTGCGGAGAGGAGACGCTCGAACTCTATGCTGCTGACCACATTGAGGTGACGACCGTAGCCGTACTCGGTCAACCTGCTCGGGTCGAACTCATCGAAGCCGGGTGAGAGGATGATGGACCCCACGTTGAGGATGATCTCCTTCTCCTCGTCGTCGTAGACAATAGCCTTGGCCTTGCACTCGCCCTCGCAGACGCCGCAGCCGATGCAGAGGTCCCTGTCGATCTTGTACACGAGGGGAACGGCCTGTGGGTAGTCCACGTATATCGCTCCCCGCCGCATGGTGCTCTCCTGGAACGAGTCGATGGCCTCAACGGGGCACTTCTGGGCGCACACGCCACAACCGGTGCACTTGTCCGGATCGACCCTCCTGGGGTTCTGGGTCAGGGTCACCTTGAAGTTGCCAGGCTTGCCCTCGCAGGATTTGATATCCGTGTTGGTTATAAGCTGGATGTTGTGGTGTCGACCCGTGGCCACCAGTTTCGGGGCCATGATGCACATGGCGCAGTCGTTGGTGGGGAAGGTCTTGTCCAGCTGGGCCATCACACCGCCGATGGTCGGCTTGTTGTCCACCAGGTAGACGAGGATGTCCGAATCCGCCAGGTCCAGGGACGACTGCATCCCGGAGATGCCGCCCCCGACGACCATCACGGAGCCGATGGGGCCCTTCCCGCTCCCGGTCTTCTTGTCATCAGTCATCTTCACATCCCTCCTCCCATCGCCTTGTACTTGGGGGTTGTCTCATCGATGGAGGCAAGGGTCAAGAGGTTCTTCTGCCGGAGCCGCACAACGTGGTTGAGCACGGCCGGGGAGGGCACGTCGATGGCGCTGGCGATCTCCTTGACCGACATGGCCTTGTCCGTGGTCTCCATGAGGATCTGGTTGCGGGTGTACTCCGCGTCCATCGCCTCCAGGATGGTGTCCTTGATGTAGTCCTCCTCGAGGACCTCCCCGTAAACGTTGCCCTCTGTGGTCAGCTTGTACTCCTTGGATATCAGCGCCCGGATGCGGAAGTCCTCCACCACCCGCTGGGCGGCCCTGATGCGTTCAAGGACCTCCGGGTCCGGCTTCTCGCCCTTGAGGGGTGAGGGACCCATCTTGGTCAGCTGGTCGGTGAGATCGCTCACGACCTCGGCGAAACGGTCGCCCTCGGACGCGGAGATCCACTCGAGTCTCAACCTCGCGGGATCGAATCCTGCACGCTTCATTATGGCATGTGTGAGCCAGATCTTCCGCTGGGCGTGATGGTTCCCGTCCATGTAGTGGCAGTCGCCGATGTGGCAGCCTCCGACCATGACGCCATCGGCCCCCCGGATGAAGGTCTCGAGGATGACCACCGGGTCCAGCCGACCGGAGCACATCATCCTGATCACCCGGATGTTCGTGGGATACTGGAAACGGCTGACCCCCGCCAGGTCCGCACCCGCGTAGCTGCACCAGTTGCACAGGTATCCGATGATCCTCGGCTCGAACTTGTCCTTCGTCATCTCACATCCCCCCCCCGTTCATCACGGATGACATCTGTGCGATTATCTGCTCGGAGGTGAAGCCCCGGATGTCGATGGCCCGCTCGGGACAGCTGGCCGCACATATCCCACAGCCCTTGCAGAGCACGTCGATCACCTGGGCCTTGTCATCCTCCGTCCGCTCGATGGCGTTGTACGGGCATAGTTCGATGCATGTGCCACAACCGGTGCACATGTCGGCGTCGATGACGGAGATCACACCCTCGGCGAGCAGCGTGTCCCTCGACAGGATGGTAACGGCCCTTGCCGCCGCACCAGATGCCTGTGCCATGCTCTCGTCGATATACTTCGGCGAGTGGGCGAGGCCGGCGAGGAAGACCCCGTCGGTGGCGAAGTCCAGGGGGCGCAGCTTCATGTGTGCCTCCAGGAAGAACCGGTCCTTGGAGAGGGGGAGTTTGAGCAGCTGGGCCAACCGCTCGTTCCCCTCGGGCGGGAGTATGGCGGCCGCCAGGATGATGCGGTCCGCATCGATCATGATGTTCTCCTCCAACAGCTCCTCGTAGATGATCACCTCGAGGGGACCATCCTTCGACCTGCCCTTCGAGACCTTGGGCTCCATGTCCTTGGCGAAGCGTATGAAGATCACGCCCGCCTCCGCGGCCTCCCTGTAGGCGTCCTCCTTGAAGGCATAGGTCCGGAGGTCACGGTACAGCACGAACACCTCGGCCTCGGGGCACTTCCCTTTGAGAAGCAGCGCCTGTTTCACCGTGGAGCCGCAGCAAACGCGGCTGCAGTAGGGCCGTTCCTCGTTCCTGCACCCCACGCACTGGATGAAGACGGCTGTCGAGGGGAGGTCCTTGGCCTTGGTCTTAGCCAGCTCTTCCTCGAACTGTAGCTGGGTGACGACCCGTTCGTCCTTCCCGTACAGGTACTCATCTGGCTCGTACTCCACTCCACCGGTGGCAATGATAACCACGCCGTGCTCGATGGCCTGCGTCTGACCCTTCAGCATGGTCAGGAAGTTCCCCACGGTCCCGTCGATGTAGTCGACCTCAGCGCCGAGGAACAGTTCGATGTTCGGGTGCTCCTTGACCCTTATCGCCATCTGCTCCACCTCGGCCTTCACATTGTCGCCCCTTATCGTGGAATAGAGGCGTCTCGCTATGCCACCGAGCTTCTTCTCGCGTTCCACCAGGTACGTGGTGAAGCCCTGGTCCGCGATGTCGAGGGCCGCGGTCATGCCGGACACGCCGCCTCCGATGACGAGGGCTCTCGGGGTCACGGGGATGGAGGCCTTCTCCAGGGGTTCGAGCAACCGGGCCTTGGCAACGGCCATCCTCACCAGCTCCTTGGACTTCAAGGTGGCGGCCTCAGGCTCATGCATGTGGACCCATGAGCACTGGTCCCTGATGTTCGCCATCTCGAAGAGGTAAGGGTTGAGCCCTGCCTCCCTGACGGTGTTCCGGAACAGTGGCTCGTGGGTGCGTGGCGTGCACGAGGCAACGATGATACGGTTGAGGTCGTGCTCCTCCACCATCTCCCTGATGCGCTCCTGGGTGTCCTGGGAGCAGGTGTAGAGGTTGGCGTCGGAGAACACCACGTTGGGCAGTGTCGCGGCGTACTCCACCACATCCGGCACATCCACCACGCCCCCGATGTTGATGCCGCAGTGACAGACGAACACACCGATCCTCGGCTCCTCCCCCAGCACGTCGCGCTCGGGGGGGAGCTGGACATCGGACAGCAGTGTGTTGCGGGCATCGTGGATGTCCGCGGCGGCCTTCGCTGCCACCCCCGAGGCCTCCGCCACCGTGGTCGGGATGTCCTTGGGGCCCGAGAAGGCCCCCGAGGCGTAGATGCCCGGAACGTTGGTCTCCAGGGGAGCGAAGGTCTTGGTGTCCACGAAGTTGTACTTGTTGAGCTCGATACCGAAGGCGGCCGACAGGTCCTTCGCCGTCCGGGGGGCGTGGAGGCCAACGGACAGCACGACGAGGTTGAACCTCTCGTACTTGATGTCCCCGCCCTCGTGGTAACGCAGATGCAGGTCCTTGGTGTTCGGGTCCTGGGCGATGTCGGCCACACGGTTGGCCCGGGTTATGCCGATGCCGAACTCGTCCTGGGCCCGAGTGACGTAATCGTCGAACTCCTTCCCAAAGGCCCTGATGTCCATGAAGAATATGTGGGAGGACAGGCCCGGGGTGTGTTCCTGGGCGATCATCGCCTCCTTGATTGCGTGCATGCAGCACACCGACGAGCAGTAGTTGTGGCCGATGTGCTCGTCCCGCGATCCCACGCACTGGATGAAGGCCACCTTCTCGGGGACCTTCCCGTCGGAGGGTCTCATGACAACGCCGCGGAAGGGTCCGGAAGCCGATAGCATGCGCTCGAACTCGATGGAGGAGACGACGTTCGGGTACTGGCCATAGCCATACTCCCTGAGGGGGGTGGGGTCGAACTCGTCGAACCCCGGGGAGAGGATGATAGGGCCCACGTTGACCTTCATGATCTCCTCCGTCTGGTCATAGAGGATGGCTCCGGCTGGGCACTCGCCCTCGCATATGCCGCAACCTATGCAGCGCTCCTTGTCGATGTGGAACTTGAGGGGCACGGCCTGTGGGTAGTCGACGTAGATGGCGGCGCGGGCCATGAGGCCCTCGTTGTACATGTCGATGGCCTCGACGGGGCACTTCAGGGAGCATATGCCGCACCCGGTGCACAGTTCCTCGTCGACGCGCCTCGGGTTCTTCGTCAGCGTGACGGTGAAGTTGCCCACATCGCCGTCCACCGATGACACGTCAGCATTGGTGACGATCTCTATGTTCTCGTGCCGACCGACCTCGACCAGCTTCGGTGCCATGATGCACATCGAACAGTCGTTGGTCGGGAAGGTCTTGTCCAGCTGGGCCATGGCGCCGCCGATGGTGGGCTTGTTGTCCACCAGGTACACCTTGAAACCTGATTCTGCTAAGTCGAGGGAGGACTGCATCCCCGAGATGCCGCCACCGACGACCATCACTGCGCCAACCTTGTCCTTGGCCGTCATTTTAGAAACCTCCCATGGTCTTGTAGTAGGGGTCGTTCCCTTCGATCTTCGTGAACTCGAGGGCGTTCCGCTGCCGTAGGCGGACCACGTGCTTCATTATCAGCTGGGGATCGCGGTCCAACCGCTCGGCGAGCTCTGGGACGGACATGTCCTTCTCCCTTGCGAGGACGAGGATGGCATTCCTCAGGTACTCCGATTCCACCGCGTTCCCGACCAGGGCGTCCAGCTCGCTGCGCTTGACGTTCTCGCCATACACGTTCCCTTTATGCCGGATGGTCCTGACCTTGCCCAAGAGGGCCCGGAGGCGGAAGTCGGAAAGGGTCATGCGGACCGCATCCAGCTCGTCCCGGATATCCTGGCTCCCATCATCGTCCACTGGGTTCCGACCCATCTCCTTGACGGAGTCGATGAAATCCGTGACTATGGTGGCGAAGAGCTGGTCCTCTGAGGCCGAGACCCAGTCCAGGAGAAGCCTCTCGCTACCGAACGACGTCTTGTCCAGCAAGTGCCTAGCCCACTCCATCTTGATCTCGGCGAAGTAGTTGCCATCGATGTAGTGGCAGTCCCCGGGATGGCAACCCAGGACCAGTACGCCGTCCATACCCTCCCTGAGGAGCCTTACGCAGAGCTCGGGGTCGATCCTGCCGGAGCACATGATCCGGATGATGCGGAATCCCGAGGGTATCTGGACCCTCGAGACGCCCGCCAGGTCTGCCCCGGCGTAGGAGCACCAGTTGCAGCAGAACGCGACTATCTTAGGTTCCCACGGTGCCGCGTTCGCGGCCTTGTCCTTTGCCTTTGCGGGTGGGGTCATCATGCACCACCTCCGTTCTTGATGAGGGCGATCGCTTGTTGGTACAGCTGCTCGTTGGAGTAGTGATGTATGTCAATGGCCAATTCGGGGCAGGTCGCCACGCATGTGCCGCACCCTTTGCATAGGACGGCGTTCACCACCGCCTTGCGGTCCTCGCCCCGCTCGATGGCACTGTACGGGCACACCTGGATGCAGGTACCGCAACCGGTGCAGATCTAGCTATCCACCTCGGCGGTGTTGGCCTCTGCCTCGGCGAACTCCTTGGAGAGCACAGCCGCCACCTTTCCTGCCGCCGCCGTCGCCTGGTTGATGGACTCGCTGATGAACTTCGGGCCCAGTGCCAGGCCGCATCCGAAGATGCCATCCGTGGCGAACTCCACAGGACGCCGCTTCATGTGGGCCTCAAGGAAGTCCCCCTCCTGGGTGAGGGGTCCCTTGCGCAACCCGGCCAGCACCTTGTTCTTCGGGTCGGGGTGGGTTGCAGCGTTGAGGACCA
>JAUVRF010000522.1 GCA_030597775.1 Methanobacteriota archaeon
AGGCAAAGAAGTACCCCACCCCCGCCAACAGGCTCCATAGGGCCAGGTCCCCCTCGCCGAATGACACCGCGACCAGGCAAACGGCCAATCCGACCCCCGCCAACAGCATGGGCGGCCACCTTTCACCACTCCGGTCGGACCATCTCCCTGCAAGGATCACGGCCACCCCTGACATGATGCCCAGGAAGGCCAAGAACGCCCCGTACTCGGACCCCTGGTCCACCATGCGCAGCGTCCCGATCCATATGGCGAGCCAGAAGACCCCCTGCCAGAACCCCTCGAGGAACACCAGTGGCATCACCCGGCGGCCCTCGCGGAAGGCCCTGCGAGGGTCGAAGGTCACGGGCTCTCCCCACGGGGTACGGAGGGCGACGACCACACCGACCACCAGGGCGATGCATGCCACGACCGCGATGACCCAGAAGCCGTACCAGTCCAGGAGGTAGCCCGCGACGAGGGGGAAGATGGCCCCCATGATGGCGAACATGGCGAACAGCTGGGCGCTCCTGCCGGCACGGTCGGCGTCGGAGGTCATCCGCATGAAGACGACGTTGTACGGTACCCAGAAGACCATGATGAAGGTCCCGTACAGGACCGCCGCGGCCATCAGGTTGCCGTACCAGGCCACCTCGATCACCACCAGGAGCGCCAGGAGGCGTAGGCCCAGTCCGAGGGCCATGGAGGGTCCCGTACGGACGGGGCGAAGGAGGGTCACCACGGCGACGCTGGCCCATCCGAACATGAGGATGAAGAACAGTGCCAGGGTGGTCTCCGGGTGGCCCGCGTTGTGAGCGTGAAGGTACACGAAGCTCCAGGCGAAGGTCTCCGCGATCAGGTTCGCCATCTGCAGCTGCATGACCCGCCTGTACGACCCGCTCATCGGGTGATGGCACGCGTTGCGACCGCATAAATCCTTGCGGAGGGGCCTGGGCAGCGGAGGTCATTATTGTACTGGTTTTGACCTTTGAGGAAGTGGGGACAACTTATTTATATAGATGAGACCGCCGTTTGTTTGATTTGTTGCGACCATAAACGTAAGGTATATAAACCCCGGTTGACAAAGTATAACATGCCCCCCGATCCCCCGGAATTAGACATCCCCATAGTCTGGTTTTTCCCATGGTGGAGCAGAGGTTCATGCAGCGTGAGCTCTGTCTCCACGGGTCCGGAAGGAGGTCTGAGCCATGAAACGCAACGCCATCAGGAATTACAGGACGATCCTCGTGGCAGCGAACGCGCTGGTGGCATTCCTCTCCCTCACGAACCTGTTCTTCATCGCCGCGGGAGCCATCGTCGTCGACGTGCCCGACGCGGATGACCTGCTTTACGAGTACGACCCCGCGAACCGGACCCTTCTGGTCGACACGTCGTTCAAGGTCAAGAACCATGGCATCTACTCGGTCAACCACCTTGACATCGTGGCCACCCTGCGCACGGACACGGGCTACTGCCTGGTTGAATACAGCGAACGCGATCTGCGGGTGCCTCCGGGCGAGGAACGGGTATTCCCCGTGAGCGTGGTAATGGACATGGACCGGCTGGCCGACCCCGAGATGCTGAGGTTCCTCGTCGACGAGGGCGCGTTCGAGCTCAACGTCAAGGTGAGGGCCGTGTACACCATGGGCCTCACCGAGTTCCGTTCCGACGAGAGCATATGGTACCCCTGGGTGCCCCCCCTTGACCAGCTTCGCGACCTCCTTCTCGAGGGCAACCTCAGCAAGGCGATCGAGGAGGCCCTCGGTTGGGCCGGCCCCGCGGTCCGGGGATGGCTCTCACCCATCGTCCTCGACGCTGCGATGTCCCAGGGCGAGTGGCGTCACAAGGAGATGTCCGAGTGGGCGGCCATGGACTACCGCCTCCTTCTCAACGAGACCTCCGGGAACGGCTCGTTCGACGTGATGCGCGCGGCCGACCTTGGTGGCTTCACCTGGTATGTCAACGGCACCGTCCCCCTGCGCATCATCGATGGCGAGGTCTACCTGGAGCGGGAGGTGATATCCGATGTGGCCTAGGGATAGCGGCGACAGCACCTGG
>JAUVRF010000568.1 GCA_030597775.1 Methanobacteriota archaeon
ATGATCAGGTTGTCCTTGCGATCGACTATGGAGAAGTAACCGTCCTCGTCCTTCTTGGCCATGTCCCCGGCGCTGAAGTAACCGTCGAGGCGCAGGCACTGGCGGGTCCTTTCTGGCATGCCCCAGTAACTGTCGAACATCATGGGACTTCGAGACCATATCTCACCGACCTTGCCCACCTCAACCTCCTGACCCTTGTCGTCCAGGAGGAGAACGGTGTCGCTCCCGATGCACTCGCGACCTATCGAGCCCAGCTTGGTCATCTGGTCCTCGGGACGGAGAGTTGTAACGAGCCCGGCCTCGGTCGAGCCATAGGCCTCGAACAACCTGACGTGGGGGTACATCTCCATGATGCCCAGCTTCGTCTCCTTCCGGACGGGGGCCGAGGAGCACAGCAGGCTCCGTATCGAGCTCAGGGCGTACTTTGTCTTGACCTCTTCTGGGAGGTTGAGCATCATGGTGTAGTGGGTCGGCACCAGGGAGGTGAAGGTTATCTTCTCCTCGTCGATTATCTTGAGGATGTCCTCGGGATCGAACAGGTGGGCCCTGTGGATGTACACCGTGGCCCCCATGTACGTGAACACGAAGCTGTAGAAGGTGGAGTTGACGTGGAACATGGGCATGACTATGAGGCCGATGTCATCGTGCTGGAATCCGAACTCCACCTGGTTGATCAGGACGAAGGCGATGTACGACTCGTGCGTGCGGACCACACCCTTGGGCTTGCCCGTGGTCCCGGAGGTGTACAGCAGGAGCCACGGCGCCTTCGGGTCAATTCTGAGGTTCGGGCCCCTGGGCGAGGCCCTCTCGATGAGGTCCTCGTAACATAGGTACCCTTCACAGGTTATGCCGTCCACCTGGACTATGTACTGGACCTGTGGGAGATCCGGCTTGACCTCGTCCGACAGCTTCAGGAACTCGGAGCCGACGAACATCAGACGGGAGCCAGAGTCTTCGATTATGTACTTGACCTCCTTTCCGATGAACCTGAAGTTGATGGTGGCGCAGATGATCCCCGCCTTCGCGCAGGCGGCGTAGATCTCCATGTACTCGACCTTGTTGTACAAGAGGACGGCGACCCGGTCCCCCTGGCGCAGGCCCAGGGTCCTCATGGCGTTGGCAAGCCGGCAAGCCCGCTCGTTAAGCTCCTTGAACGTCATCGACCGCTTCTCGTCCTTGACGGCGATCTTGTCCGGGTACTTCTTCGCATTGACCCGGAGTATGTCTCCCATTGTCATCCATGTCATTGTGAATCCCCCAATTCATCGAGCCGTACCCGGCCTGGCCGGAACACAGACTGCTTCGAATTTACAGGGTGATTTAAAGTGCAAAGTCTTAAGGTCTTTTAATATTATAACAATTTCTCCCTGGACCCAACACAGGGATGGGAACTCTGGGAGGTAATACCATGTCGGGAGAACGATCGGGACCCAAGCGCAAGCCCATCGTCGCGGCCAATGAGATGGGCCGTCTGATGCAGGCTCACTTCAAGGGCCTGGACCACAGCGCACGTACCGGGGAGAGGAAGGTGGCCTGGTGCAACAGTGTTGGTCCGGCCGAGCTCCTCCGCGCCATGGACTTCGACGTCTATTTTCCCGAGAACCACGGTGCGATGCTGGGCGCCACCCGAACCGCCACCGAGAACATCCCGGCCGCCAACGCGATCGGTTACTCCCCCGAGGTATGCTCCTACATGACCTCGGACATCGGCGCCTTCTTGCGGAACGAGACCCCGCTCCTCCGGGCCTACGGGATCAAGAGCGTACCAAAGCCCGACGTGCTCGTCTACAACACCAACCAGTGTCGCGA
>JAUVRF010000610.1 GCA_030597775.1 Methanobacteriota archaeon
GGCGCTCGCGACCGTGTTGGAAGGGGTCCCCGGCGCCATTCGGAATGGTGTGGACATCCGTACCACGGGGCCTGATCGGATAGAGAGCATCGAGCTTTGAATGCCGTGGATATGACGGCAATCCTTTTCCACCAGAACACCGGTTCGACCCCGTGGCAGGTGACGAGGAAACGTCCGAGCACCCTCCCAGACCCGATGACCTGGAAGAGGACGAGAAGGGGACCAGGTACTCGCGTCACGAGTGGAGATCCGTAGTTGTCCCCTCCGTCGTGTTCATCGCCCTTGTGGTCCTGGTCCTTCTCGCGATCTACCTGACCCGGGACACTGGGGACCACCACCAGCGGTTGGGGGACGTGGACGAGAGCGACAACTTCAACCTCCTGGGCCACTGGGTTCCGGAACTTCATGCTTACGGGTCCCATTCCCATCCGATCAACCTCTCCCTCGAGGTCGGCGACCAGCTCGTCCTGACCTACACGACCTTCGGGCCTCCAGGGGGGATACAGGTCAGGTTGCAGCACCCGCTCCATCCCACCGACGGCGTGAACGGCACAGGCGGGACCGAGGTGTACTCTTCCGCCGTCGGCGAGAACGGGAGCATCCGGTTCACGGCCACGGAGGGGGGCGCGTACCAGGTCTACTTCTGGCATCCGGGGTCGGTGGTCCCCCCCGGTCCGGACGATGACCCCGACGCCCACATAACGGTGGCCGTCTCGTACCATCTCAAGGTGACCCGTGCACTACGGCCTTGAAAGGAGCCAGCAATCGTCAATGGCCTTATATACCATGTAAGTGAATTCGCGCCTGGACAGGTAGGGGTCCCCATGGCTGTTGGTAATATTAGGATCACGGGCACCACTCCCTGGCTCACACCGGTCACGACGTTCCTTGTCGCCGTCATAATGCTCCTCTCAGCTCCGTTCCCCGGCGTCCTTGCCGCTGATATCCATGATCCCATCGTGGGACGGGCCGACGTCTCGGACGACGCCGTCGCGACATCGGGCATCGCCAACGAGCAGAGGAACAGCGACGTGGCCATCGATCATCTGGGCAGGATACACGTTGTATGGGAGGACGAGAGGTCGGGTCACTTCCAGATCATGTACTCCCGCTCCGACGACGGAGCCCGCAGCTTCGGACCGAGCATCCTTGTCAACACCCATCACGGGCTGGGGCTGATCCTGTTCAAACCCAGCCTGGCCGTGGACGGGGATGGGAATCCCCACGTGGTGTGGGAGGACCCCAGGAACACCTTGACCACCAGCATTGACATCTACTACGCCAGGTCATACGACGGTGGCGACTCCTTCGGGCCCAAGATCCGCGTGAACTCGGACTCGGCGAACACACCGCAGATCACCCCCACCGTAGCCGTTGGCAGCGACGGGGTGGTCCACGTCGCATACGCATCAGGTGTGGGGTCCGCGGCCGACATATACATCAGCACCTCCACGGACGGTGGCACCACCTTCGAGAACATGGTGGAGGTCACCGACGAGACGGGTGCGGCCCTTCAGCAGAACCCCAGGATCGCGGTGGACCGATCCGGAATGGCCCACATGGTATGGACCGACCAGCGGTCCGGGGATATGGACATCTAC
>JAUVRF010000529.1 GCA_030597775.1 Methanobacteriota archaeon
GACCGACATCCATCTCACCACCTACTGGGACTTCTACAACCTGACCCTCTACACCCAGAACGGCACCATCCTGACCGGTGCCTTCAACCAGGGCTCCACCGGTGCGCCCATCTCGTCCACCTCAGTCTTCCAGGGCAGGGCACCCTACACCGGCCTGTACTATCTGAGGTTCTCCGCCCACTACAGCTACTCGGGCAGCGGTGAGACGGACTACACCAACGGCAGGCTGGTCAACAACTGCAAGTACGTCATCGACATCCTCATCCCCAACCGCCGGGTATGGATCGTCGACCCGCCAGGGGAGATCAGGATGGACGAGGACGGGCAGTTCGCCCTTGACCTCACCACCATCTTCTGGGACCCCGAGGGTGACGAGCTCAGCTTCGGCACCCAGGGCGGCAAGGAGAACTTCACCATGCCTCTCAGCCAGTCCACGGGCATACTCACCATCAGGCCCGACACCAACTGGTACGGGACCGACGAGATAATCGTCTGGGCCCACGACGGCAGGCCTGACATGAAGAACACGACCACCATAACTATCACCGTGCGCTCGGTGGCGGACCCGCCCAAGATCATCGACGGCGCCCCCAGCACCGTCAGGATCAAGGAGGACCAGGTGAACGCCACCGCCCTGAACCTGTACGACATCTTCATGGATGTGGACATAGAGGACAAGTTCCTGATCTTCAGCTCCGACAAGAACGAGAAGGTCAATATCGACATCCACCAGACCTCGGGCGTGGTGACCCTGTGGGGGATAGACAACTACAACGGCGAGCAGCGCATCACGTTCTCGGCCACGGACTCGTACAACTATCGCGTGTCCCACGCGCTGACCATAAAGGTCACCCCAGTGAACGATGCCCCCGAGGCCATTAGCAAGATCCCGCGCCTGCAGATGGACGAGGGCACCAACTCCCACATCGACGTGGGCCCGTACTTCTTCGACATCGACGGCGACGAGCTCTACTACTACGTGTCATGGGAACCCGAGGAGGCCATCGCCTTCGACAACGCGGACTCGAACCCCTTGAACTCCTGGTACGACATCTATCCCGATGACCCCAACTTCAACGGGTATGTCCAGGTGACCTTCAAGGCGTACGACAGGGACATCCTGGACCCGGAGATGTCTCCCGAGGAGGCCACACAGACGGCCATCCTGGAGGTGGCGAACGTCAACGACCCGCCCCTAGTGGACATCTGGCTGCCAGACGATGACCAGCCGACCATCGATGAGACCGAGTCCCAGATCTTCGAGGTGCCTCAGAGGCTCATCTACGATGTGGACTCCAACAGCTTCAGGTGGCGCTGGTTCGTCGACGACGTGGAGCAGGTGGATGTCACCGGCGAGACCTTCGAGTTCCCCAAGGAACCCGGTTACAACGATGCAGGTGTCTACGTCATCCGATGCGAGGTCAAGGACAATCTGGGCGAGCCGGCCAACCGCGCCCCCGAATGGATCCTCAAGATCAGGGACAAGAACCGCGATCCCTCGGTGTACCTCATCTCCAAGGACGAGACCGTCGAGGAGGGGTCCAAGATCCGGCTACGCGCCGACGGCAACGACCCGGACGCTGACTCCCTCACCTTCGAGTGGTTCCAGCTGGACGACAACGGTCGCGAGCAACCCATCGGTCTCGGCCGCGATTTCACCCTGGACAAGCCCCTGCTGCCAGGCTCGTATCGCTTCAAGTGCTACGTGAGCGATGGCGACTCCAAGAAGAGCAGCGAGCAGATCCAGATCGACGTCAAGGCTCACGAGTTCCCGCCCACCATACCCGGCTTCGGCGTCTTCGCCATGTTCGGCGCGATGATCGGCGCCCTCGCCTTGGCCGTGACCATGCGTCGCAGGACCTAGGGGCACACAAAGAGCCCCAACCCATCCCCTTCAGGCCGGGCCCTGGAGGGGCTGGGGGACGGTCGGAGGGGTACGACGTTTCAAATTCTGCTCTAATATAAAATTTTTTGTTAGTTTATTATACGTTCACTTTCCGGTCAA
>JAUVRF010000451.1 GCA_030597775.1 Methanobacteriota archaeon
GTGGGAACTCACAGAGGAATATTTTGATTATATCATAACATGTCAAGATAGAGATTGGAGAATCGTTGTGGATAGTCTTCCATCTCCCGAAACGAATGATATATTATACACAATAAATTGGGTCATCGAATAATCTGCTTCGATGCTCGTCGGCATGGCGGCGTTCATGATGAGGCGCAAGGACAAGCTGTAGGCCGCAGCGGGACGGGTCGTGTGACCCGTCACGGCAGGGATGCGACCGTGTCCTGGAGCGAAGCGACCCGGGACGGGACGCGGGTACCGTCCCCGCGGACGTTGCACCTGGCTGCCCGCTATATTTACCATGTCAATATTTTACGTGGTTAAATATTAATACTGTTAAATATATGCATCGCCCATGAAGACGAAGGACAAGGACGCAATGAAGTTCCTCGGGACGATGCGTCTGCTCATGAGGTACATGGGTCCCCCGCGGACCAAGTTGGGTTCCGAGCTCAACATGACCCCGGTCCATCACAGGACCCTCTTCTACATCAATGAGCACGATAGCTGCAAGATGACCGACATCGCCAACGCGTTCGTGCTCTCACCCGCGGCCGTGACCAGGACGGTGAACAACCTGATCGAGGTCGGCCTCGTGGAAAGGTTCCGTGACGAGGCGGACCGCCGGGTGGTCCGGGTAAGGTTGACCGACAAGGGTCGGGAGACCATGTTGCGCGGTCTGGAGGAGATCAGTGCCATGCTTAGCGAGGTGTTCGGGCGTATGGAGGCCGAGGACCTCACGGCCCTGACCCGTGGCATGGATGCCCTGAGGAACGCCCTCCGGGAATGCGTCGGGTCGGACCGATAGTCGGCCTTGTTTGATGTTTTCACATGGATCGTTAGAGTAAGTACGCACAGGATCGATCACATGACGAACGACGAGTACGCGAGCAGGACGGAGAACCTGACGAAGAGGTACGGCCGGGGCGTGCTCGCCCTCGACGACGTATCCATCAAGATCGGGCATGGCGAGATCGTGGGATACCTTGGCCCCAACGGGGCGGGGAAGACCACCACCATCAAGATCCTGACCAACCTTCTCAGGCCCACCTCCGGGCATGCCTACATCAACGGCATCGACGCCAACAGGAGGCCGAAGGAGACCCTCTGCCACATTGGGGCCCTCATCGAGGTGCCCGGGGTCTACGATTACCTGAGCCCCCGGGACACCCTCACGTACTTCGGGAAGGTCCACGGGATGAAGTCCAGGGACATCGACGACAGGATCACCGAGGTCCTCAAGCGGGTCAAGCTGGCCGACTGGGAGAACAAGAGGATCGGGTCCTTCAGCACCGGGATGCAGAGGCGCTTCGGCATCGCCAAGGCCATCTTCCATACCCCCGACATCCTCATCCTCGACGAGCCCGTCCTCGGTCTGGACCCCAAGGGCATGAGGGACGTCCGGCACATGATCAAGGACTTCAAGAAGGAGGGCATGACGGTCTTCCTCAGCTCCCACCTGCTGGAGGAGGTGAGCCTCACGGCGGACAGCGTGATCTTCCTCGAGAGGGGAAAGGTGGTCGACCAGGATACGGTGGAGAACGTGGTCGCACGGATCCAGTCGAACCGGAACTCCGTCCAGTTCCTCAACCCCCTCTCCGAAGGGGACCTCGCCAGGGTCCAGGCCATCGAGGCCATCACCGACCTGGTGCCCAAGAACGGCGGCATCGAGTTCTCCTTCGACGGCTCGCCAGAGACCAGTGCCGAGATACTCGCGGGGATGATGACCAAGGGCCTCAAGGTGACGGCGTTCCAGCCCGAGCGCGGGACCCTCGAGGACTTCTACGTTTCCATAATGAACAGCGAGGGGGTGCGCTGATGGTGAGCTTTCTCGAGGACATCGTCAGCGACCTCAGGAACGTCTACCTGATGTTCCGGTTCGAGATGCTCAAGCAGGTGAGGCGGAGGAGGATACTCATGATGTTCATCCTCGCCATCCTGCTTCCGCTGATCTTCTACGTCATCCCACCAGCCTTCGACATCGACTACCCGGACAACGCCCTGTCCTTCGCCTCCCAGAACCTGGGCTTCATCACGCTGCTCATCATCATATCGGGGGCGATATTCGCGGGCGACGCCGTCACGGCCGAGTTCGAGAAGAAGACGGGGTTGTTGCTGTTCCCCTCACCTCAACGGGGGAGCACCATCTTCGTGGGCAAGTACATGGCGGCCGTGCTGGCCACGTTCCTCGTCGTAACGCTGTACTACCTGATCACGGCGCTGGAGATCGCCCAGATATACGGCGGTGGTTCCGTGACGGAGGCCATGGGTAAATCGTACCTTCTGGCCCTCATCTACTCGGCGGCCGTGGTGAGCATCATATACTTCCTCAGCGCCGTGCTCAAGAGGTCCATCACCGCGTCGATACTGGGTTTCTGCCTGCTGCTGATGATAATGCCCATCGTGACCAAC
>JAUVRF010000126.1 GCA_030597775.1 Methanobacteriota archaeon
GCCGACCATGGCGATCGCGAGGGCGAGCCCTTCGTCGCCCATCATCACCTTCGGGAACCTCCATTTCCACCTGGCGTCGTGTATCGATATGTAGACCGTGTCGCTGGCGATCATGGCACGCTTGGCCCACACCCCCTCGATCTCGTCCCAGGGGATGAAGAGGCGGGTCAGGTAGAGGGGATAGATCGGCATCTCCAGCCCCCACTTGTAGATCCCAGGCATGGCGCCTCCCCTGTCGAGGTCCTTGTTGGCCGACCACCTCAGAGCGAGCGTGTACCCTGCCCAGCAACAAATGATGGGTACGATGACCAATAGGACCATGATCTGGGTCACAACGGCGAATATCAGCACAGCCGTCAGTGGTATCAGGCCGTAGAGCAGATGACCGGATTGGTAGGATACGTAGCGCGAGAGCCACACCTCTCGGTCCCAGAGCATCAAGGGCCCTCGATCGATGGCCTCCACCAGGATCTGGCTACCGTTCCTGAGGATGTACTCACGCAACCCGGGCGCCCCGTTGAACCATGTGGACGACCGTATTAATGGTTTGTGGATCTGGACGCGTTCCTACTCGTTCTCCCCGTCCTTGGGAATCCTGACGCTCTTGATCAGCCCCTCGCTCTCCTCTAGGCAGGACCTCAGGCAGTCCTGCGCGCACTTGGGGGTGCTGCCCGTCTCGTAGTACTCCCGGAAGTGGAGAAGCCATACGGGGCCATCCTTCGGCAGGTTGACGAAGTTCACGAAGCTGTGGAGGCGGTCGAGGGTCTCGGTGCTCACGTTGTGCTCCATGACGCACGCGTCGTCGTCCGCCACGTCCTCGGGGACGCCCAGGATCGTGAGGAACTCCTTGAGGGTGTCGTGCTTCGCGGCCAGCCCGTCGGCCACGGCCTGACCCGTCCCGGCCAGGGTGACCCCGCCGCACTTCTCGTAGTTAATGAGGACCGCCTCCGAGAGCTTCTGGAACATCTCGGTGACGGTGGGCAGTCCCACGTCCAGCGATGACGCCACGTCCACGACCTTGGCGTATCCCTTGGTCCTCTGGATACCGTCTATCGTCTCGATGTACTGCTCCCATCGCACGGTGGTCACTCGCCCATCCCCCCTCTTCCGTTCCCGGGGCCATGGACGATACGCCGGCCCTTCTCCGTCATGCGGTAACCGACCACGGTGGGCCCGTCGGAGCAGGTGTCCTCCCGGCACCTGGCCGCCATCACGCACCCGGGGCAGTCGCCCTCCGGATCGGGACTCCCCTCGTCGATGGTGATCGTCTCGAGCTGGTCCATCCTGACCATCATCTCCATACGGCCCTTGAGGTCGGCCTCGGACATGTCCATCTCGACGGCCATTTCCCCCAGGGTCATGGAGCCCTGATCGATGAGTGTCAGCAGTTTGCGGATCATCCTAGAGTAAACCCCCGTTCACGTTGTTAAGGTCTTTTGTCCCGTTGCCCTGCGCACCCCGGGGATGAAGCGTGAAACCATGCCTCCAGGCGAGAAGTCCAGCCAGGGGGAGCGGTGAGAGGTACAGTGCCGGGGACAGGATGTCCAGGGCGTTGTATCCGGCGTAATCGCCTCCGATGGTCCATGCACCCAGGTATGACGCTCCGATGGACGAGAGCTCGACGATGGCAAAGAACAGCGCCAGCAGGATGCCGATGTACACGAAGGCCACACCCTCGTGGAGGCCTTGCCTGAGCTCCCTGTAGCCCTGGACCATGACGGTGCCCACGATGATGAGCACGAAGCCATCCATGGCACCACCGTTGAGATAGAGCATCTCGGACCAGGCGCCCCGGAGACCGAGCCCGGCCAACATCTGGAAGCAGCCCAGGACGATGTACAGGACGCCCGTGACCCCGGCGAACACGGCCCTGGTCCTCATGGTCCTGTCCATTGGCGTCACATCATCACCCCCACCCCAGGGCAAGCCCCGCCCTGTAGAACAGGAAGGCCACGAGCCATGCGAGGACCAGGCTGTACACCACCGAGAACGCGGTCCACCTGATGGAGCCCGTCTCCTTCCAGATGACACCCACCGTGGCCAGGCAGGGTGTGTAGAGCAGCGTGAATGCCATGAGCCCCGCCGCGCTGGCCGCGTTCAGCCCGCTGCTGGGGTCGGTGAGACCCTTGACTAGACTGCCACCGCCCTCGCCACCCCCGAACAACACTCCCAGGGTGCCGGCGACGAGTTCCTTGGCTATGAAACCGAACAGGAGCGCGACCACGATGCGCCAGTCGAAACCCAGGGGCGCCACCAGGGGCTCGAGGAGCTTGCCGATCATGCCGGCGACGCTGTCCTCGCTGCCGTACTCCACTCCCCACGGCAGTGAGGCCATGAACCAGACGATGATGGCACCCAGGAGGATGACAGTACCCGCCTTCCGCATGTACATCCGCGTGCGTTCCCAGGTGTGCGAGAGCACCAGCTTCGTGGATGGAAGGTGGTACCTGGGCATCTCCATGATGAAGGGCGCCGGCTCTCCCCTGAGAAGCGTGCTCCTGAGGAGCTTGGCGGTGAGGATGGCGACCAGGATGCCCAGGATGTATATCCCGAAGATGGCCGTGCCGGCCGCCGCGCCGAAGAAGGCTCCAGCAAGGAGCACGAACACCGGCAACCTCGCCCCGCACGACATGAAGGGGTTGACCAGGATGGTGATGAAACGGTCCTTGCGGTCCTCGATGCTCCGGGTCGACAGGATGGCGGGCACGTTGCATCCGAAGCCCATGAGCATGGGGATGAAGGACTTGCCGTGGAGACCGAGGTTCGCCATGATACGGTCCATGTTGAAGGCGGCCCGGGCCAGGTAACCGGTGTCCTCCAGTATTGCCAGCAGGAGGAACAGCACGAAGATGGGCGGCACGAAGATCAGGACGAAGCCAACGCCGCTTATGATGCCGTCTGCCAGCAGCGAGCCCAGCCATTCGGAGGCCACGTTCTCCGAGATCCAGCCGCTCAAGTGTGCGAAGGCGGCATCGATCATGGCCGAGAAGGGGATGGACACGGTGAAGGTGAGGGTGAACGCGCCCCACATCATGGCCAGGAATATCGGGATGCCCAGCCACTTGTGGGTCAACACCCGGTCCACGTAGTCCGAGGGGGTCACCCTGAGCTGGCATCGCACCAGGGCCTGGCCCAGTATCGTGTCGATGACCTCGTAGCGACGCTCGGCCATCTCGACCTCGATCTCCTCGTGGTCCGCGTCCGTCAGTAGCGCCCTCACCGGTTCCTCGACGGAGCTGCCGCTCAAGCGCTCGAGGACGTTCTCGTCGCCTTCCAGCAATTTGACGGACATCCACCTCAGCGGATACTTCTCCGAGATCCCGGGGTCCTGGTCCAGGGTCTCCACGAGCACCGAGATCCTGCGCTCCAGCTCGTCCCCGTAGCCCACCATGTGGTGGTGATGGTACTCCCTGTCGGCCTCCTCGACTATCTCGTCGAGCAGCCGGTCCATCCCGGTCCTCTTGGAGGCGGACGTGGGCACGACCGGGATCTCCAGGAACTCCTCCAGCTTCTCCAGGTCGATGCAGTCGCCCCGGGCCTCTGACACGTCGAACATGTTGAGGGCCATCACGAGGCGGGCGCCGGTGGTCATGAGCTGGGTGGTAAGGTACAGGTTCCGGCCCATGTTGGTGGCGTCCACAACGTGGATGACCACGTCGGGGGCCTCCTCGATGATGTAGTCCCGGGTGATGATCTCGTCGATGGAGTTGGCGGTGAGGCTGTAGGTGCCAGGAAGGTCGATGAACTCGAGCAGGTGGCCCCTGTGGCGACGGGTGCCGACCTTCTTGTCCACCGTCACCCCCGGCCAGTTCCCCACATGCTGGCGGGCACCCGTCAGGGCGTTGAACAGGGAGGTCTTGCCCACGTTGGGATTGCCGGCCAGGGCGATGCGAAGGCGGTGCTCCTCGTGGTGCCGCTCCCTCCGCCGGGCCCGGTAATGCCAGTGCATTCCACCTTTGTGGGGCACGGGATCAATCCTCCATGAACCGGACCTCTACCATGTGGGCGTCGCGCCGACGTATGGAGTAGTCCGTGCCCTTCACCCGGTACTCCACGGGGTCATCCAGGGGAGCCTTGCGCAGCACCTCCACGATGGCACCCGGGACCATGCCCATCGCCAGGAGGCGCCGCCTTAGCCGGCCCCTGCCCTTGAGGTGGACGACCTTCACGCGACGACCTGGCTGGACCTCGTCCAGGCGTAATAGTGGTAACTCGTCGTCGGTGCTGGCCACGCTCATCACAACCATATATTCGGTTAACCGAATGTTCTTCGTCTTCCCTAATAGTGCTTCCGCTATATGAAGGTATTGACATCGTGACCGGCGCGTGCCTGGGGGTGATGCTCTTCACAGTTGTACGCCGTAGATGGGGCCGAACTTCTCCTTGATGTAGCCGATCCAGTGGTCCGCGTTCATGGGCTCGCCCGTCAGGTGCTTGAGCATGTCCGGGGTGCGGTACATCCTGCCCGGGCGGTGCACCTTCTCGTTGAGCCAACCCAGGAGGGGCTCGAAGCGGCCCGCCTCGATCTGGTCCCACACGTCGGGAATGTCCTTGATCATCGTGTTCCACAGTTGGACGCTGATGAGGTTGCCGAAGGTGTAGGTCGGGAAGTAGCCCTGTATGCCCATGGACCAGTGGATGTCCTGCATGCAGCCGTCGGCGTCCGAGGGCACGTCGATGCCCAGGTAGCTCTTGTACTTCTCGTTCCATAGGGCGGGGATCTCTTCCACATCCACCTTGCCGTTCATCATCGCCAGCTCCACCTCGAAGCGGATGAGGATGTGCATGTTGTACGTGACCTCGTCGGCCTCGACCCGGATGAGCGAGGGCTTGACCAGGTTCGCGGCCGCGTAGAAGTCCTCGATGGGCACGTTGCCGACCTGACCGGGGAAGGTGGCCTGCAACTTGGGATAGTAGTGGCGCCAGAAGGGCATAGACCTGCCCACCAGGTTCTCCCACATCCTCGATTGGGACTCGTGGAAGCCGAGACCGATGGCGTCACCCATGGGGGTGGCGTAGTGCTCGGGGTTGAGGCCCTGCTGGTACATCGCGTGGCCCGCCTCGTGGATGTTGGCGAAGAGGGCGGGGCGGATATCGTTCTCGTTGTACCTGGTGGTGATGCGAACATCGTCGATGGCACCGGAGGTGAAGGGGTGGGCGGCCTCGTCGAGACGACCCCGGTTCCAGTCGTAACCGATGTCGGTCACCACCATGATGCCGAACTCCTTCTGCTTCTCCAGGGGCCATGGCTGGGCCAGGATGCCCTCGTCGGGATGGACGTCGGAATCGAGTATCTTCTTGACGATGGGCACGAGCCTCTCGCGCAGATCGGCGAAGACCACCTCCACGTCCTTGGTCCTGGTACCGGGCTCGTACTCGTCGATGAGGGCGTCGTAGATGTTGTCCTCGTACCCGATATGCTCGGCCACCTGGACCTTGAGGTCGATCATCTTCTCCAGGGATGGTGCGAAGAGGCTGAAGTCGTCCTTCGAGCGCGCATCCTTCCAGGTCTCGAGGGACATGGAGGTATGCTTGGCGATCTCCTTGACGAGGGAACCGGGTATGGCCACCTCGCGGTCGTACTGCCAGCCGGTCTCGCGCACGTTGGTCTGTTCCTCGGGCCCGAGGCCGTCGAACACGTCGGGCCGACGAAGCTCCTCCAGGTACACTCGCATCCTGTCGGAGGTGTAGTAGTCGTGGAACCACTTGGCCATGGTCGCCATCTGGTTGGCCCTCTCCATGGCCCCACCTTGAGGCATCTTGGTCTCCTGGTCCCAGGCCAGGATGCCCGCGGCGAACTGTGCGTTCTGACATTCCTTCTCGAACTCGATGAACTCGGGGTAGCTGTTTCCCGCCATGATAGGTCCCCCTGTGGGTAAGGCGCCGAATCAAGGGGATATACCTTAAGTCTTTCCCAGATAATGGGCGGATTCTGCGCTCGGGGGATGGACCTAGCGCGTTTGAGAGGAAAGAATGGTAGCGGGGAGTGGATTTGAACCACTGATCTACGGGTTATGAGCCCGTCGGGATTTCCTAGCTACCCCACCCCGCTACGAGGTGACTGGGTAAATCCGGTTA
>JAUVRF010000095.1 GCA_030597775.1 Methanobacteriota archaeon
CAAGGGCGAGGGCATCGTGGCCTTCGTGGTCCTCAAGCCTGGTTACGAGCCCTCCGAGGAGCTGCGGGCCGCCCTGCGCGAGCAGGTGGGAGCCGTGCTCGGGAAGGTGGACAGGCCCGAGGACGTGCGCTTCGTCGACGACCTGCCAAAGACCAGGAGCGCCAAGATAGTCCGTCGGGTCATCAAGATGCGCTACCTGGGCGAGACGGACCTTGGGGACCTGTCGTCCATAGAGAATCCCGACGCCATCGAGGGCATAGCCAACTCTAGATGAGATGCGTTCCGCTCTCCCTGTCGGAAGTTATGGGTCTGCCGAGCCAGTGCTCACTCGTCCTCGTCCATGCGACCGACCATCACAAGGTACACGGCGCCCACGATGACGCCGGCGACCACCATGATGCCTATGGTCAGCTGGCTCGAGGAGGCTCCGCCGAGGGACCCGAACAGGCCGTCGTTGGAGGTCCCGTCCTCGTCGCTGGTCGTGTCGGTCCCGTCGGTGCCGGTCGGATCGTCACCGGAGCTCGGATCGTCGATCGCGGGATCGTTCGGCGGTCCCTCGGTGGGGGGCGGGCAATCATCGCCGGCTCCAAGGACCGATGCTGGTACGGCGAAACCGATGGCCAGGACGAGGCCGAAAAGTATCAATAGGAATCTCTTATCCACATTTGCTCTCACATTGTCACCCGGCCCCTAACAAACGGGCTTGAGATATTATAGGTTGCCGTCCAGTTCTCAGAGGAAGCGAATAGTGGGAGCGATGGCGTTCGGGGTGATGACCCGACCATTGAGGCAAACGTCGGAACCCGTCTTCGGCAACCGCCGAGGTTCTGGTCGTTTCTGGACAAGGTCCTTCCGGCGGTTTGCGAAACCCTTCTTTACCGTAAGCCCCTTACAGGAACCCCGGAATTTTTCTCCGGTCGGTGGTTGATGCGAATGGTGAAAAAGGTTGCTGTTGTTGGAGGCGGGATATCTCGCTACGAGAAGCCTCGCCGAGAGAACATCGCGGAGATGGTCGCCGAGGCCGTCCTGGAATCCCTCGAGGACTACCCGAACTTGGACCTGAGCGAGGTGGACAACCATGTTCTCTCGTACTTCTCGGACCACTTCGCTGGCCAGCTCGCGGCCTCTTGGATCCCGAACGACTACCTGGGGCTGACCCCGAAGGGCATCACCAGGGTCGAGAACGGCGGGGCGGGTCCCGGCACCGCCATCAGGGCCGCATATGCGATGGTGGCCTCGGGTCTGTCCGACCTCACGCTGGTCACGGGCTTCGAGAAGCAGGGCGAGGTCAGTTCGGCCAAGGCGAACGAGTTCATAGCCCTTGCGTCCGATACCGACTTCGACTTCCCCGTGGGCGGTTATTACACGGGCTACTACGCCGCGATGATCACCCGTCACATGTACCTCTACGGGACCTCCGAGGAGGACATGGCCAAGGTAGCCGTCAAGAACCGCAACTACTCCCTGGACAACCCCTATGCCCAGTGGCCCGTGGAGAACGATTTCAAACCCATCACCGTGCAGGACGTGCTTGACAGCCGCGTGGTGGCGTGGCCCCTCAAGATCCTGGATTGCTGCCTTCTGTCGGAGGGAGCATCCTGCATCTGGCTCGCCTCCGAGGACGTCGTCCACAAGTACACCGACGAGCCCGTATGGTTCTCGGGCCTGGGCCTGGCCTCGGACATGATGAGGCCCGGTGACCGGCCGGACAATCCCGGTTTCGCTGGCCTGTTCCCAGATGAGTACGACGCATATCCCAGCCATGCCATCAAGCCCCGGGAGCCCTACCCGGACATCGCCAACTTCGGCGCGTGTCGGATAGCGGCCCGGGACGCCTACAAGATGGCCGGCATCACCGACCCTTACAAGCAGATCGACTTCTTCGAGATCCACGACGCCTACGACAGCGCCGAGCTCCAGACCTACGAGGACCTGGAGCTGTGCAAGCGCGGTCACGGCAAGGACCTGATCCATGAGGGGCAGACCTACGTGGACGGTGACATACCGTGCAACGTGTCCGGCGGCCTGCAGGGCTTCGGTCACCCGGTGGGCTCCACCGCCATCGGTCAGACCGTCGAGTGCCTGTGGCAGCTAACCGGGCGTATCGGCGAGAAGCATCTTTCCGGTAAGACCCAGGTCGATGGCGCCGAGGTGGGCCTGAACCACAGCCATGCAGGCACCGGTACGGCCCTGGCAGTGATGATCTTGGACCGCGAAAAGGACAGGAGGTGGTGAAGTGAGCGAGGATCGCATCATCAAGGAGAAGAAGCCCGACCCGAAGTGGAAGGACTGGGGACGCCTGGGCAAGTGGGAGGTCGCGGGCTGGCGCATCATCGAGAGGGACGAGGGCCAGCGCAGTGACCAGCTGGCGCCCCGCACCTACATGGTCATCGACAGGCCATGGGACGTGATGTACACCCACTCCTACGGTCGCGTGTCCCAGTTCTTCATGGGCCTCCTGGAGAAGAAACTGATGGGCACCAAGTGCCCCAAGTGCGGTGACGTCTTCTGTCCCCCCAGGGCCCATTGCTGGCGCTTCGAGTGCAAGCTGACGGAGACCGAGTGGATCGAGATGCCCATGGAAGGCACCCTCCACAGCTACGCCATCATGGGCTTCGGAGGAGAGGCGTTCTTGGACCAGCTCCCATTCATCCTGGCCTACGTCCGCGTGGATGGTGCCAACACCATGATCGCAGGCCGCCTCGCGGGCATAAGGCCCGAGGACGTGGAGTGCGACACCCGGGTGAAGATCAAGTTCATCGACGAGCCCACCGGCAATCCAATGGACATCTACTTCGAGATGGATGGAGTGCCAGAGCACTCCAAGCCCGAGGAGCAGAAGGCTCGCATCCGGGAGAAGCTCAAGCCCATCGAGGAGTGGGTCGCCGAACGTAAGGCATCGGGTTGAGCCTCACTTCCCGCTCCGACCCCTCGCCAGGGACCACATGACAGCGCCAGCGATGGCGACGATGGCCACCACGCGCAGGGTCAAGGTCAGGGACGACCCCTCGTAGTTGAGAATGCCCGCGCTCACCTCCACCCCGGAGGTGGCCTCTACCACGTTCCCCGCCTCATCGGTCACGACGAGCCTCAGGGAGTGCTCGCCGTTCAGAAGGTCCGCGACCCGATGCTCCCGCTTTCCGGTCACATCGATGGGGTACCCTCCGTCCACGAAGAGGAGGATGGAGGCGATGCCTGAGACATTGTCCAGGCTGTCCCACTGGACCCTTACCGTGGAAGAGTCGGCATTCCTGGCCGTAGGGTCTAGGGATGCGATCGGTCCCTCTGAGTCCTTGGAGAAGGTCGTGAAGACAACACCTTCGTTACCAGCTATGTCCACCACGTGGAAGTACACGGGATACCTCCCATCGTCGAGGCGGGGCCAGTCAAGGGTGATGGACTCCATGGTATCGTACGTCAGGTCGAGCTGGTATTCCGTCCAGGGGCCCTCGGGGTCAAGGGACACGCCGTAGAGGGCTAGGGGACTACCACCAGCTTCGCTGAACAGGTGGAGCATGTACGTCACGTCATCCTCTTTGGTGCTCCATTCAGGGGGGAACCCCTCGATGTCGACTATCGGTACCTCTGTCTCAAGGTGCAGGTCACGGCCAATGGGCTGTGGCGTGACCAGTCCGGCCCTGTCACGAAATAGGACGTAGACGGTTTGAGGACCTTCGAGATCATCCAGATGGATGGTCCTTGAGGTCGAGAACGGTTCCCAGTCCGACCATTCCCCGGCCAGGACCTTGAACATCATCTCGAGGGCATCGCCCGAAGGCTCGTCGGACAGGAGGAGGGTGACGGGGTTGCTGTTGGTGTAGTAGGGGTCGGGCCCATCGATGGTCAATGTGCCCGATGGGGGCGTAGTGTCCAAGACGATGAGGTCTGCTATATCGCCCTCGGAGACGAGACCGGCCACGTCCATGAACCTCACTTCGACCCTCTTCGTCCCGTCCCCCTCGGGAACGCTCATGATGAAGTCGGCGGCGATGGGCTCCCATGGGGACCAGGTTCCCCCACCGGTCCTGATGGACATCTGGCTCACGCCGTTCATGTCAAAGGCAATGACGTGGACATCCACCTCGAGGCCCGTCGTGTAGGGTGCGTCACCGTCTATCGTGACCGTACCCGATGGAGGTGTGGTGTCCAGTATGATGGAGCTGGAGACGGGGGATGGGCATACGTTGCCAGCCCTGTCCCTAACCTCGATCGTCACCTGGTAGATATCGTCGTTATCAAAAAGGACGACGAACAGAACGGGGCTGAAGGGCGACCAATCGGACCATACCCCATCGGACATCTCCATCCTGTACCAATCGACGGGGCCTTGGTCGACAACATCGATAGCCACGGTGACGTTCGTGATAGTGGTGTACGTGGCCCCATCGTTGATCGTTATCGATGCATCGGGAGGTGTGGTGTCCAGTATGAAGCTGACGTTCATCGGCTCGGTGGACACTACGCCCGCCGCGTCCATCAGTTGAAGATGGACCGTCTTGGGACCGTCCCCGTGGGGTACGGCCCACCGAGTGGACGGTGAGAAAGGCTTCCAAGCGCCCCATATGATACCATCATCGCTGAGCCTCCTGCTGGCCACGCCGTTGACGTCCTCACCGGTGATGTCGATCAATACGTCCGCAGAGTTCGAGTAGCCATCCTTGGCCTGGACAGCGATGGTGCCCTCGGGAGGGGTTGTGTCGAGGATGATCGTATCGGACACCTCCCCCTCGGATATCAGCCCTCCATGGTCGATAACCTGGAGGTGGACCTTCCTCTCGCCGTCGCCGGGTTCTAGCGTGATGTCGTGGGTTCCCCCGATGGGCATCCAATCCTCCCAGTCCACGCCGTCTTGGGAGAAGCGCATGAGGACCACTCCGAAGTTGTCATGGGACCCGATCCGGACGCCGACCTCCAGGTCCGAGGTGTAGGTCGCGTCGTCATCGATGACTATCGAGGCTGTGGGGGGCGTCGTGTCCAGGAGGATGCTGAAGTGGCTCGGGTCCCTGGCGATGTTGCCCAGGGTGTCCACGGTGATTATATGGAAGTACCAGTGTCCCTCCCTCAAACGCTGGAAGGTGGCGTTGTTGGAGGTGGTCCAGGTGGCGCTGGTCGGGTCGGGGACCGTATCGTCAAAGAGGTCGAGGGAGTAGTAGTATCCCGCGATGCCCGTCATGTCCCGGGGGGTCTCCCATTCGAGGATTGCGGTACTGTTCGAGTAGATCTCCTGGGGGTCCGGATGGGTCGGGGAGGTCACCTGGGGGCTGATGGCATGGAGGTCATGGATCGTGGTGAGGGTTGGGTCTCCGAGGATGACCATCCCGTACGTCCAGTTCCTGTTGGCCTGAGCCTCCTCCTTGAACCAATCCTTGAAGGCCTCTCCGATGCTGATGTTGGAGGAAAGGGGCTCGTAAAAGCTGTCCTGGTTGATCATCCCCCCCGTCTTCGTGCTGCCGATGGACAGGAGCCCGTACGTGTCGGCGAAGACATACTGGGACCCCATGCAGTTGGGTACTGTGTACCTGGCGTTGGAGCAGGCCCACAGGTTGAAGAAGTGTCCGTGGGGGTCGATGGCCTCCAGTTCGGTCGAGTAGAATATCTGGTCGGACAACCACTGGCCGTCCACCTTGAACCAGTGGGTGGCGGGACCGGAGTGGACGCCCACGTGGATCCACTCATAGTCGTGGGTCAACCGCTCCATGTAGTCGGCGTTGTTCGTGGCGTCCCCGTCGGCGTCGTTGATCAGGGTCGAGTCGTTGTATATCCTGGCCACCGAGTCGTTCCATCCGTAGGACCAGGACGTCCAGTCCTCATCGACGTAGACCAATGACCTGTGGGGAAGGGTCAGGTTTCCAGTCCGGTACTCGTGGTTCTTCCGGAAGTAGTTGCGAAGAAGGTCAACCTCGTCACCGAGGACGGAAGGCCTCAGCCTCCCCAACCATATCTCCGGGTCGACGGACCGGGTGTGGTTGTCCATCAGCCCGTCATCGTCCGCATCGGCCCAGCTCCCGTCCCGGTCGGTGTAGTCGAGGTCCGTCGGGCACTCCTGGGTGCCCCAGCTGGCGGGTCCGTGGAGGATCGCGTACCATGCCTCCACGATGTCGCCCACTAGGACGGCACCGACCATTCCATTGGACAGTTCACCCTTGAGGAGGGCGCGCACGGTGTACGCCTCGGTCCAGGTCCCGTTGTACACCTTCACCGAGTAACCGCTCACCTCCAGGTCGTCCGCGTACTGGAGGCTGGAGGCGTTCAACTGGGGACGCAGGCCTTGCTCGACCAGTACGACCACCAGCTCTCGCTGTATCGAGACGGGATGGGGTATCGAGGCCGTCGCAGCCTGATCAGGGGTGGTGTAGAAGATGCTGTGCCCCTCGACACCGGCAGTGGGAACCGGGCCGTCCCCGTACTGACCCGGGTCCAGCTCCAGCGGGATCGAGTTCCTGACGATCTCCGCTGGTGGTGTCATCTCCTGGACCCCGTCCATCCTTTCCACGTCCTGGGGAGCGGACTGCGCGAGAGCAACGAGGGTAAGGAGAAGGACGGCGAATGTCAGTACTGGGATTGTCCTCATTTTCCATCTGCCACCTTAGGAATTTGGGTGATTGGTCTTGATCATAGCAATCTTCATATATTAACTGATGAGGGGCCGTTCATGGATGCTGAGAATAGTCGACCGGTTGAAGTTCATGGGTCTATTGTTGGACGATATCCTCCCGATCCCATCCCATTCCCCTAGTCCACCTCTTCCCACTCGTTGTGAACGGGAGGGCGCTTCTTGGGTGTGCCGATGCGGTGGGGTACTCC
>JAUVRF010000608.1 GCA_030597775.1 Methanobacteriota archaeon
GGCCGCCAGGGGAGCTGAGCGGGGTCGAGGAAGGCGAGACCCCGGCGTTCGAGGCTGCGCTCCACGGCCTTACAGACCTACTCGACGGAATCCTTCTCGGGGTACAGCTTGGAGGCGATCACAAGGTCCTGCTTGGTATCTTTCAGCAGCTCGCCGACGATCCGCTCGGAAGCGCCCTTGCCGTAGATCTCGGCGGTGTCGATGAAGTTCACGCCAGCCTCCAGGTTGCGCCACCAGACCTGGTCGATGTCCTTCCGGTCGAAGTCCTTGCCGAAGGTCCAGAAGCTGGTGTCGCCCCACTGCCAGACCCCGAGGCCGACGGAGGTCACTTTCAGGTCCGACCGTCCCAGGCGCCTGATGTCCTCGATCCTTCCTTGGTCCTTCATGGTTGCCACGCCCCGTTGGATGGTGGCGGGCGAGGAGACGCCCATGACCTAATGAACCTTGCGCCTCGCGTGGACGGGACGGGATTACCATCCTGGGGAATCTTCTTATACCGGCGATATCTGTATGGTACCTTCGGGCGTCAAGCCCGGGGAGGCAGGCCCTTGACGGCTGAAGTGGTACCCGATGAGATCTACGATGGGGAGGAGGTCAAGCTCAGCATTATGATCGGAGGCGAGGCGGGCTACGGCATCGTCTCCGCGGGAGAGATCCTGGCCCGCGCGTTCGCCAAGTGCTCGCTCCACGTTGCGGCGTACTCGGAGATCCCCTCCCTCATCCGGGGTGGCCACAACACCTTCCAGATCTGCGTCTCCACCCACAAGGCCCACTCGCTGTGGCGGGCCCTGGACTTCCTGGTGGCCCTTGACCACCTCACCATCGACCTCAACGCCCTCAACGTCTCCCCCGGCGGGTCCATCGTCTACGACTCCGACTCGGTCAAGTTCGACCAGGGGGACCTGGACCGGGACGACCTGACGGTGATGCCCGTACCCCTCAAGACCCTGGCCGGGGAGCACGGCCATGCCGACCTCATGCGGAACACCGTCGCCCTGGGTGTCTGCGTGGCCCTGGCCAACTACCAGTGCGAGGCCCTGCAGGGGGTCCTCCGGGAGCACTTCAAGCTGAAGGGCGAGATGATCATAGAGGCCAACATCCGGTCGGCCAGGGCGGGCTACGATTACGTGAAGGAGCACTTCCCCGACATCCGCATCCTGGGACTGGACGGTCAGGTCTGTGGCCGTCCCCACATCGTGATGACGGGCAACCAGGCGATCACCTTCGGGGCCCTCAAGGCGGGCATGACCTTCTACTCGGCCTACCCGATGACCCCGGCCTCCCCCATCCTGCACCAGCTGGTGCACCTCGAGGAGGACATGGGCATCGTGGCCAAGCAGACGGAGGACGAGATATCCGCCATCATGATGGCCATCGGGGCGAGCGCGGCCGGCGCCCGTGCCATGACGGGCACCTCGGGAGGCGGTTTCTGCCTGATGACCGAGGCCCTGGGCCTGGCGGGCGAGGCGGAGGTGCCCCTCGTGGTGATGCTGGGTCAACGGACGGGGCCCGCCACCGGCCTGGCGACGCGCACCGAGCAGGCGGACCTGCTCTTCGCCATCCACGCGTCCCAGGGTGAGTTCCCCAGGGCCGTTCTCACCCCCGGGGACATCAGGGA
>JAUVRF010000533.1 GCA_030597775.1 Methanobacteriota archaeon
CGTGATGGGTTTCACCATCAACCTCACCGTGAAGAACCAGGGCCTGGTGGGGGTCACCGGTGCCGCCGTCAAGATATTCGACGGGCCCCGGGAGAACAGGTTGCTGGCCAACCTGAGCCCCATCGACGTCCCCGCCCTCGGAGACGCATTCGCCAGCCTGGCCTTCAGGCCCGATACCCGGGGGCCCCACGAGGTCCATGTATGGGTGGAATATGCTGATGGGGGCGAGTTCAGCAACCGGGACAACAATACCTCGATACAGGTGAGTTTGAACCGGGAAGCCACGGGTGTCATCCGTACGCCCCTGCGGGACCAGCTGTTCGGATTCGGAGAACCCATCACGTTCAAAGCGGTTGACATCGTGGACCTGGACAACGACGTTGTGACCTTGACCTGGACGGACGACGTCACCGGTTTCATGTCTCACGAGGACAACTTCAGCATGGTGCTGATCCCGGGTGACCATCACGTTATCCTGACCTTCGAGGACGGGAACGGACCCAGCACGAGGGCGAACGTGTCCTTCTCGGTGAGGCAGAACATCCCGCCCACCATCCGCATATCGGTCCCGGCCGACGGCGCCCGGTACTTCGATTACCAGACCGTCGTGTTCGACGCCTCTGCCAGCTCCGACGCCGAGGGTCATCACCTCACGTACACCTGGGTGTCTGACAAGGCGGGCGTGCTGGGCTACGGGGACAAGATCTCCCGGAATCTGGGCCCCGGTGTCCACGTCATCACGGTGTGGGTCGACGATTCCTGGGCCAACGTGACCAAGAACGTGACCATCCGGATCGTGGAGACCTTCCCGCCCACCGTGGTAATAGCCAGCCCGGCCCACGGCCAGACATACGTGACCACCACCAGGGTGAGCTTCGACGCCAACGGGACGTTCGATACCGACTCGGACATCCTGGAGTACTTCTGGACGAGCAACATAAACGGCCTGCTCTCGGAACGGCCCCAGTTCCTGACCAAGCTCAGCGTGGGCCACCACTTCATCACCCTGTCGGTGGACGACGGGAACTACAACGTCTCCAAGACCATCGAGATCGACTTGTCCGACAACAGGGCACCCATGGCCATAATATCCTCCCCGGAGCACGAGGCCAGCTACTACTCCCTCGATCTCATCGAGTTGAACGCTTCCGATTCGTACGACCTGGAGGACCCCCTCACGTACTTCTGGGTATCGAGCAGGGAGGGCACTCTGGGCAACGAGCCCATCATCACTCTCAACCTGGCGCGCGGTGAGCACACCATCACCCTATGGGTGAACGACGGCCATGGCCACAACATATCCACCTCAATCGAGGTGACGATCCTCAACCTGGGCCCGACGGCGGGCATCTCCTCACCCGAACCGGGCACGGTCTTCACGACCGCTATCCCGGTGCAGTTCATGTCGGCCACTTCCTTCGATCCCGAGGGCGACAAGCTGACGTACGAGTGGTTCCTGCGCCCCTCGGATGGCGAGTGGACCCAGATCGGCACCACCGCACGATTGGAGCGGACCTTCGAGACCCCGGGCCACTACGATGTCAAGCTGGTGGTGTCCGACGATAAGGAGACGGACGAGATCACCTCCACCTTCCAGGTAAAGATGTCCGCCGAGGTGGACGGCGGTGAGGATGACCTGCTGTCCAACCCGGTCTTCCTGGGGGCCATCGGGCTCGGTTTGATAATCGCCGTGGTGGCGGTCTTCTTCCTGTTGAAGGCCCGTGATTGACGGGGACATTGACCAGGGACAGTGGAGGGAGTAACGGGGACAGGGGATCAGGCCGCTCCCTTGGACGTTCCTGTGGCCAGCCTCTCCTGGGCCAGCAGGGCAGCTCCCGTGGCCGTGACGGTCTGGGGCAGTTCCGGCACAGCCAGCTTCACCCCCAGCCCCTCCTCCAGGGCCTGGATCATCCCGATGTTCCGTGCAGGTCCCCCGTCGAAGAACACGACCTCCTTCACCCCGACCTTCTTCGCCATCGAGGCCAG
>JAUVRF010000615.1 GCA_030597775.1 Methanobacteriota archaeon
AGACGGCACTGCCTATGTCCGGGAGGTTGCCCTCACGGAGCATGGTCTCCAGTTCCAGTTCCGTGACGACGCCCTCCCCCTCTCCGTAGCCGTACAGGCCGTCGGGTTTCATCTCGGCAGCGCCGGTCGCGACGATTATCGTGCCCACCTTGAGCTCACGCACATCTCCCTTGCCCTCGGTGGGCCTGAGGGTGACCTCGAAGTTGCCCACGAAGCCCTTGAGGTCGCCCATCTCCGTCCCGGTCATGATGTGGACCCTCTCGTTGGCCTCCAGGTCGGCCTCGAGGTCGTCGAGGAGCCGCCTGGGGCTCTCCTCCGTTGGCCAGATCTTGTGCAGACGGTTCAGTAGACCGCCCAGCACCGAGCGACGTTCGACGAGGTAGACCTCGAACCCGGAATTGGCGATGGCCTTGGCTGCCGTCATGCCCGTGATCCCACCACCCAGGACCATGGCAACGAGTTCAACGGGGGCCGTGGACCTGTCAAGGGGCACGAGCCTGGTCGCCTTGGCGACCCCCATGCGCACCAGGTCCTTGTCCTTCTCGGTCGCCGCGTCCCAGTCGTTCATGTGGATCCACGAGCACTGGTCACGGATGTTCACGAACTCGAACAGGTAGCGGTTGAGGCCGGCCTCCTCGCAGGTGGCCTGGAAGAGGGGCTCGTGGGTGCTAGGGGTGCAAGAGGCCACGATTACACGGTTCAGGTCCTGCTCCTTGATGGCTTTCCTGATGGCGGCCAGCCCGTCCTCCGCGCACGTGTAGAGGTTGTCCTCGGCGTGGACCACGTGGGGCAGGGTGCCGGCGTAGGCTGCGACGGATGGCACGTCCAGCCAACCGCCGATGTTGCTGCCGCAATGGCACACGAACACGCCGATGCGAGGCTCCTCATCGTGCCTCATGCCGTCACCTCCTTCTGGGAGGCCCCGCCCTTCGGGTTCTGGGCCATGGCCTCCATCGCACGCGCTGCGGTCGCGCTGCCCTGGGCGACGGCATCGGGGATGTCCATGGGCTTCTGGCAGTAACCGGCCATGTAAACCCCCTCCCGGGTGGTGTCAGTGGACATCATCACGTTCGGGGCCTTGAAGAAGTTGTACTCGTCCAGCTCGATCCCCAGGATCCGGGCCACCTCGGGTGCGTCGCCTCGGGGGATGAGGGCAGTTGCCAGTATGACCATCTCCACCTCCAGGGCCTTGACCTCCCGGGTCTCCCTGTCGGTGTAGTATAGGATCAGGTTCTTGGTCTCCGGGTCCTCGATGATCTCCCCGGGTTTTCCCCGGATGTAGTTGATGCCGTAGTCCCTCTCGCCCCGCTCGATGTACTCCCAGAAGCCCTTGCCGAAGGCGCGCATGTCGGTGTAGAATATCCAACTGTCGGTGTCCGAGTGGTGCTCCCGGGCCAGCATCGCCTCCTTGGTCGAGTGCATGCAGCAGACGACGCTGCAGTAGGGACGGTTGTGGCGCACATCCCGGGCGCCCACGCACTGGATGAAGGCCAGCCGCTTGGGCCTGCCCTTGTCCTCCGACAGGCGCTGCATGTGGCCTTGGGTGGGCCCCGCGGCGTTGATGATGCGCTCGAACTCCATGGCGGTGA
>JAUVRF010000014.1 GCA_030597775.1 Methanobacteriota archaeon
TGACCTCCAGGAGCTTTGAAAGGAAGAGGAGCTTGACATCGGAGCGCTTGGCCCTGGACCCGAGTGTGTCCTTCCCGGGCAGTTTGTCGGAGACCGTCATGAACACCACGCGGCCGGTGACCTCGGTGAGGTCCACGGCCATCTCGAGCGACTCGGGACCCATGTCGACCACCAGCACCCGCTTGCCCTCCGTCTCCGATGGGTCGGGTGCCGTCCCGTGGTAGCCCTTGCCAATATAATCTTCCGAGCCCTTGACCGGACCCTGTACGATGGTGCCGCAGGCCTTCTCGGGCACCTGGCCCGGATCCAGGGGCTCCAGGATGACACCCTTGCGGTAGTTCTTGATGGCGTCCTGAAGGGCGTCGGCAGCCAGGTTCGAGCAGTGCATCTTGATGGGAGGCAGCCCGTCCAGGGCGTCCGCCACGTCTCCGCGGCTGACCTTCATGGCGTCGTCCAGGGTCATTCCCTTTACCAGCTCGGTTATCATGCTGCTGGTGGCCACGGCCGACCCGCAGCCGAAGGTCTGGAACCTTATGTCCTTGATGCGGTCGTCCTCGACCTGGATGTAGATCTCCATGAGGTCGCCGCAGACGGGATTGCCCACCCTTCCTATGGCGACGTCGTCGCCCACCAGGGTACCGACGTTCCGTGGCTTTCGGAAATGGTCAAGGGTCTTCTCGGAGTAAGTTGTGGATTTCATCTTCATTCATCCTCCTTGTAGAGGGGTGAGAGGGCGCGCAGGTCCGAGACCACCTTGGGAATGGCCTCCAGGGCCCGGTCAACGTCCTCGGGACCGTTCCATCGTCCCAGGGTCAGCTCCAGGGACCCGTGGGCCTCCTCGTGGAGCAGGCCACAGGCGATGAGGGTGTGGGAGGGTTCCAGCGTCTTGGAGGAGCAGGCCGAGCCAGTGGCCACCTGGATGCCCTCGTCACGGAGCCGTAGCAGGAGGGATTCCCCCTCGATGCCGGTGAACCTGAAGTGTGCGTTGCTGGCCAGCCGCTGTTCCGGATGGCCGTTGAGATACGTTTTCGGGACCGAGTCGAGGAGCCCTCCGATCAGCCGGTCGCGGTAGCCGCGCAGTCGGTCGACCTCGTCATCCATCTCCTCGCCGAGGATCTCCACGGCCCGAGCCATCCCGACGATGGCTGGCATGTTCTCCGAGCCCGACCGCAGGCCGCGTTCCTGGCCGCCCCCGATGAGCATCGGGGACAGCCTGGTACCCTTGCGGATGTACAGGGCGCCCAGGCCCCGGGGGCCGTAAAAAGCGTTCGAGGACAGGGGCATGAGGTCGATGCCCAGGCCGTCCACGTCCAGTGACAGGAGGCCCTGGGCCGCGACGGCGTCGGTGTGGAGGACGATCCCCTTGCCCTCGAGCATCTCGGCGATCTCCCTTATGGGCTGGACCGTCCCTATCTCGTTGCTGGCCATGCCCACCGATATCAGGATTGTCTCGTCGCGGATGCGGCCACGTAGCTTGGCCAGGTTGATCTGGCCGAACTGGTCCAGGGGGACCCGGGACACCTGGAAGCCGTTCTTCTCCAGGTACTTTGCGATGTTGTGGATGGAGATGTGCTCCATCTCCGAGATGACGATGTGATCGCCCTTCCGGCGGTTCCGCATCGCGTAGCCGATGATGGCCAGGTTGCTGGACTCCGTGGCCCCGGACGTGAACACGACCTCAGCGGGTCTGGCGCCAAGGAACCTCGCGACCGTCTCTCGGGACCGGTCCAGGGTATCCGTCGCGTCATCACCGACAGCGTGCAGGGACGAGGGGTTGCCGAAGCGGTCGTGGAGGAAGGGCTCCATCGCCTCGACGACCCGTGGGTCCACAGGCTTCGCTGACTGGTAGTCCAGGTACACGCTCTCTCGGGACGTGTTCATCACCTTAGAACCACATGGTTGCGCTCGCGTCCAGCGCCAGGTCGTTGAGTGTGCCGGCGCCGACGATCTTCACACCTTCCATGAGCTCGACGTTCTCCCAACCAAGCATCTGCTTGGAGGCCTCGCAGACCCAGATCTGGATGCCCATCTCCATGGTCTTGTCCAGCTTCTCCTTGAGGGTGGGGAAGGTGCCGATCTTGATCTCCTCGGCCACTCCCGGTCTCAGCATCTTGAGCCCCATGCCCAGGTAGTACACCTTGGCGTCGATGTCCATCGCCTTCGCGGTCTGGGCCAGCACCAGGGGTGAGTACTGGCGCTCGGGGGCGTCGCTCGTTTGCACGTACAGGATGAACTCTTCATCGTCCATTTGATAATCCTCCTACTTCTTTCTGCGGATCAGGAAGCGCATCTGGTCATCGTCCTTTTCGAAGGATACGACCTCGTGGCCAGTCCGATTGGCGAACCTATGGAGGTCCTCCTCCGCGGCGGGGTCGTCGGTCAATACCTCCAGGAGCTCGTCCACCTCGATAGCGTCGATGCCCAGCCTTGTCTGGAACAGGGGTTCCGGGCAGAACAGCCCGACGCAGTCGAGGGTATCAGCGATTACAGGATCTTCGGTCATGCCCAGACCTCCCTGCTCTTATCAGCTCGCCTTTCGACTTATAATTGGTCCCATACCATTCTGGGGGTTCGTTGGGAGAAAGTCTCCTTGGGAAAAATATTATGACTGATAACCGAATATCGAGCCAGCGCACTCAGGGGAGGGCCAAGGGTCCATAAGGGTGTACCAGAGGGAAGTTCAGGGAGAGTGGAACGTCCTGGCAGAGACGAAGAAGGGCAGAGGACTGGAGTACTGGCTCAAGCGGTGGGTGACGACCACGCACCACACCGACATCGGCATCATGTACATCGTCTCAGGCTTCGTGTTCTTCGTGATGGCGGGCATCCTTGCCGTCCTCATGAGGATAGAGGTCTCCTTCCCCGGCCGGCAACTGGTGGACGCCTCCGGTTACAATGCCATGTTCACCGTCCACGGGACGACCATGATCTTCCTCTGGGTCATACCGGTACTGGTGGGACTGGCGAACTACCTCCTGCCCATCCTTTCAGGGGCCCCTGACATGGCCTTCCCCCGCCTGAACGCCTTCTCCTACTGGACCTTCCTTCCCGCGGGGATCCTGATATGGGTCGGGGCGCCCGCCGTGGGTTGGACGGCGTACGTTCCCCTGGCCGTGCTCCAGGCCGGGATCGGCATGGACCTTTGGCTCATAGGGATGGTCTTGGTGGGTGTGAGCTCCATCGCCAGTGGGGTGAACTTCACAGCGACGATCATCATGTTGCGGGCTCCAGGGATCGAGTTCCGGAACATGTCACTCTTCCTCTGGTCGGTGCTCGCCACCTCGGCCATGATACTCCTGGCCACTCCCGTGCTCGCAGCCGCCTTCATCCTCCTGCTGCTGGACAGGAACCTGGGCACCTCCTTCTTCACCTACACCGAGTCGGGTGCGGGTGACCCGCTGCTCTGGCAGCACCTGTTCTGGTTCTACTCCCACCCTGCCGTGTACATAATGATATTGCCCGTGATGGGCGCGATATCGGTCATCATCCCCGCCATGGCCAGGAGGCCGATCTTCGGTTACAGGGCCATAGTCATCAGCACCGTGGCCATCGCAGCGGTGGGCTTCGGCGTGTGGGCCCATCACATGTACACCGCCAGCATGGACCTCCGGCTCAAGGCCTTCTTCATGACCGCCACGCTCATCATCGCGATCCCCACCGGCATCAAGGTCCTCAGCTGGATCGCGACCCTGTGGAACGGACGCATACAGTTCAAGACACCGATGATGTTCAGCCTGGGCTTTCTGGTGCTGTTCGTGATCGGTGGCGTTACAGGAGTGTTCCAGGGCTCCTTCGCCCTTGACCTCCAGGTCCAGGACACATACTGGCTCGTCGCCCATCTTCACTACGTGTTGTTCGGGGGTACAGTGATGGGGGTGTTCGCTGCCATCTACTTCTTCTTCCCCACGATGAGCGGCAGGATGTACAACGAGAAGCTGGGCCACATCCACTTCTGGTTCACCTTCGTCGGGATGAACTTCACGTACTTCGCACTGCACTACGTGGGACTTCTGGGCATGCCCCGTCGTGTCTACGAGCTCTCGGGATACCCTGAGATCTTCACCACGGTCACCCAGTGGTCCATGATCGGCTCGTTCGTACTGAGCTTCGGGATGCTCTTCTTCTTCTACACCCTGCTTCACAGCATGCAGCCCGGTGAGATCGCCCCTGCGCACCCGTGGGAGTGAGGCCGGGGAAGGGAACGGGCAGGTGGAGCCTGGGGACGACGAGGGTCGACCGCAGGGTCAACTGGCAATAGTGAAGCCCCGGGTCCTGTTCCTACTGGTCTTCTCGGGCCTTGCGGGCTTCGTCCTGGCGACCACGGAGGTCGACGCGACCTGGGAGATGCTTGCCTGGTTGATGGTGGGCGGCGTACTGGCCACCGCCTCGGCCAACATCTTCAACAACATCCTCGACAAGGAACGGGACAGTCTCATGGAGCGCACCATGTGGCGACCCCTCCCGGCGGGACGTATGAGCTCCGGCCAGGCCGCCGCCCTCGGCGCGGTCCTGGGAGCCCTCGGCCTGGCCCTCCTGTACATCCAGCTCAACCCCCTGACGGCCGCCCTCACCTTGGCGGGCATGCTGTTCTACATCATCGTGTACACGATGGTGCTCAAGCCCGTGACGTACGAGAACATCACCATCGGAGGCGTGGCCGGGGCCTTCCCGCCCATCGTTGGCTGGACCGCGGTCACGGGCCAGCTTGGCTGGCCACCCCTGTTCCTGGGCCTGATAGTCATACTCTGGACCCCTCCACACTTCTGGTCCCTGGCCCTATTCCACAAGGAGGATTACGAGCGGGCCTCGGTCCCGATGCTACCGGTGGTCAAGGGGGAGGCCGAGACCCACATGCGCATCGCAGCTTACACCGGAGCCCTGGTGGTGGCATCGTTCATGTTCATGCTCTGGGACGAGATGAGTTCGGTGTACCTCGTCGGTGTGACGCTACTGAACGTGCCCATGGTCGTTCTTGCAGTAAGGCTGGTCAGGACCGGCTCACTGGGCGTGGCAAGAAGGTTGTTCCACTACTCCAACGTGTACCTGTTGCTCGTCCTCATCCTGATCATCTTGGACGCAGCCGTGATCCATATCCTGCTATGACCGGTCCCTGGTAGACCTCGTTCAGACCCACAGGAGTATGGTCAGGAAGAACACGGCCGCGAAGAAGGGTATGATGATGAGCCATCTGAGGACCCGGGACTCCCAGCGCAGGTGCATGTAGTACAGCACCACGAGACTGGCCTTCGCCAGCATCAGGGCGACGAGGACGGCCACCTGTGCAGATTTTTCAGAGAAGAGACGGCCGACATACAGTTCGAGGATCGTCAGGACGAACAGCGCCACGAAAATGACCGTGTAGATCTTCCAACGGTTCCTGGCCTCCTCCTCGTGGGGGTCCGTTACCACTACCCCTTCCCCGGCCGCCATGCCATTTCCCGTAACGTTCTCGGACATCAGGACACCTCATATCAGATAGACGATGGTGAACAGGAAGATCCACACGACATCGACGAAGTGCCAGTAGAGCCCCATGAGCTCGATGGATTCGGTGTTCTTCTTGTCGTCGTACTGGCCCTTGCGGGCCTTGTAGTTGATGATCAGGAGGGCGACGATGCCGGCGCTCACGTGGCCGCCATGGAAGCTGGTCTGGACATAGAAGGCAGCGGCGTAGTTGCTGCTGTCGGGCGTGAACCCCTCACCCAGCAGCTGCAGGTACTCTGTGACCTGGATGCCGATGAAGGTGATGCCGATGAGGAGGGTGGCCAGGAGAAAGATCCGCAACCTCTTGGCGTTGCCGGTCTCGGCCGCCCTGAGGGCCTCGACCATGGTCAGGCTGCTGCATATGAGCAGGAAGGTGTTGACCGCCGTCAGGGGTACGTTGAGTATCTCTCCCGGCTCGGCCCACCAGTCCGAACGGATCCGGAGGGCGATGCCGGTGCCGATGAGGCCCGTGAAGAAGAGCACCTCGGACACAAGGAACATCCACATGCCCATCTTGGCGGTGCTGATGCCACCCAGCAGGTGCTTGTCCGGGGACATGTCCTCGAACCTGCTCTTGAACTTGGGCAGTGCCTCTGCGGAGATGGCTATGTTGGCGATGCTGTAGATGAGGACCAGGAAGCCGGCCACGAAGATGGCCGGATGGACGATGATGCCAGTTAGGGTAATGGCCGCACCTATTGCAGCCAGGAAGGGCCAGTAGCTGTTGAAGACGTGGGGGTCTATATGGCCCTCCTCGGTCACCGTCATGGTGCCCCTCCCCCTTCAGCCTCCCCGTCGTCCCCTTCCCCATCAACCTTGCCCCCGACGTGATAGTCGTTCTCCCCATCCTTCCCTTCCAGGACATGGTCCCCGTGCTTTTCGGCCTTCGGGGTCCGGAGGGCGAAGAACGCCATCACACCGAAGATGAGGACAGCGAGGCCGTACAGGAACGGCAACACGGCGTCGGACGCATCCTCCACCACGATGCCCTCCCCTCCCCGTTCCTGTTCCACGACGATCAGGGTGCGGAGACCCCTCTCTCGATGGCCGTCCAGGTCGCAGAAGCCATCGATGCCGCCGGTGGGCTTGTCGGAGGTGAAGTTGAGATACCGGAACTCGCCTGGAGGGATGTTCTCGATGTACCTGTCGTAGGGGGCCTCGAGGCGGAAGGTGTGGTCCATGGTGCCGTTGTTCCACACGCGGAGGGTCACGTCGGCCTCGTAGGGCAGTTCCAGATACGACGGGGTGATGGACCAGGGCCGTTCGGGGCTCGGCCCGCCATCCTCCCTGATCTCCCGGTCGACGGTGATCTCCCCGGTCTCGGGCGGGGGCGGGATCTCCCCAGGGGGCGGCCCCCATGGCTTGTCGTTGGTCCCCTTGGGGTAGATGTGGAGGGTCCCGAGCATCGAGGAGTGGAGGTCGCCGCAGAACTCGGCACAGTAGATGTCGTAATCACCCGCGGGTTCCGCTGTGATGTAGGCCTCGTCCACGTAGTTGGGGAAGGCGTCGACCTTCAAGCGGAAGGCCGGCAACGAGAAGGCATGTATGACGTCCTCCGAGTGGATCTCGAAGATAACTGTCTGGCCCTCCTCCACCCATACCTCGTCCAAGGTGGTGGTGTTGTCAGGGTACACGAACCTCCACTCGAACTGCCTGGCGATCACCTCGATGGTGATACTGTCCTCTGGCAGGTCCTCCGTGTTGCTCATGACATCAAGGGAGAGGACGATCACGACGGTCACCAGGATCGCCGGTATGATGGTCCAGATCACCTCCAGCCTCGTGTTGTGGGTGCTGGGCTTCTTCCGGGGGTAGTCGCTGCTCTCTCGGTACCGCCAGAGGGCCAGGACCAAGATCGAGTAGACCACGATGGCCACGATGGTGCCCAGCCCGAGGACGATGAGGAGCAGTCGGTCCCACTCGTCGACGGGGACCGAACCCGCAGCGTGAGCGGCGACAGGACTGGCCAGTCCGATCAGTAGGATAGCGGCGCCCAGGACCGTGGCGCTGAGATGTGAGTACCAGTGGCGTCCCGCTGACACGGACGTGACAGAGGGTTGCCACCCGTGACTTCCCTTCCCCATATGAACCTGCCATGAACCGCTGGGATAAAATAATGTTGCTGGAACTGTACGGTCCCACGGGTGGGAACCTCTATAATCGCTCCCGTCCATCAAGGGAGCGATCGAAATGCAGGAGTTGTCGTTCCGCAAGCGCCACAGGCTCAAGTCCAAGGAGGTCAAGGTCCTCGGAGGCCGCATGAAGGAGGCCCTGGGCTTCAACATGCTGGCCGATGAGCCGGCAGTGGACCGGGCCCGCGGGATGGAAATGGACTTTCTGATAATCGACGGCAGGGTCGCATACCTGGTGGTGGACGACGTGCCCTTCCCATCGCTCCGGACCATACTGGTCAGGGGACTAGACTCCAGGTGGGTGGATGTGGACGAGGGCGCGGTGCGCTTCCTGGCCAACGGCGCCGACTGCATGGCCCCTGGGGTCACGGGGGCGGACCCCGGGATCGCCGAGGGCGACTGGGTCTACGTTCGCGATGGAAGGCACAAGCGACCCCTGACAACGGGTACCGCGGCGATGTCGGGCCCCCAGATGATCATCGCTGACAAGGGGATGGCGATAAAGACCCTGCACTACGTGGGTGACAGGATATGGGATTTCGAATAAGGTCGAGGTTGATCGGAAGAGCCGGTCTACTTGCGCCTGCGGGCTGCGCGGATCCGGCGGCGCATCTTCTTCTTGCGCCACTTCCAGCGCATGTTGCCGCGCTTCTTCCAGGCCCTTGAACCGCGTTTCATGGTCCGTCCTCGACTTTTGGGTGAAACGCGTAGGGTTATAAAACCCTTTTGGCACCAGTCATCGAGTAGCCCGTCCCTTCTGCCCCGTCACGGATATGCCCCCAGAGCCGATCCATCCGAAACCTCGAACCTTCTCATTCAGCCTTGAAGAAGAGCCAGTTGTTCTCTCCCGCCTTCTTGAATCGAAGGAGGACGTACTTGCCATTGAGCCGGTCCCCTTTGAGCCTGAAGACCATCTTCTCGTCCTTCCGGTCGAGCATCTCGTAGGTCCCCCGGTCCCACATCTCCACGCGGCCGGCGCCGTACTTACCCCCCTCGATGACGCCCTCGAAGTCGTGGTACGACAGGTCGTGGTCGTCCACCATGATGGCGAGGCGGCGAGGCCCCTTGGTGGCTGGGGGCTCCTTCGGCACGGCCCAGCTCTTGAGCACGCCGTCCATCGATAGGCGAAGGTCCCAGTGGAGCCTGCTGGCGTCGTGGCGCTGGATGACGAAGATGTTGGCAAGCTCTGGAGGCACCTCGTCCCAGGGCTCGACGGGCTCGCATTTCTCTGGCTTCTCGTCTGCCATCGGATGTCGATGGACCTCCAGGTAGAAGGCGATTTCGGGAAATGTGTGGCGGACCCGGCGGGATTCGAACCCACGATCTCCGGCTTAGAAGGCCGGCGCCTTATCCAGCTAGGCTACGGGCCCGTTGAGCGGCGATTGGCATCGGTCGTATACAAACCTTCCCATCCTCAATAGTGCCACTCACGAGGGGTTGAACCTCGACCGTTCTATACCGCAACTTTTATACATCCTGAGTCGCTCAACCATGACTAGTGGTGAATCTGATGGCTGGGCGGATATCCATGGGAAAGACGATGACCCTCGTCTTGTTTGCTCTACTTGTAATGTCGGTGGTCCCGATGCCAGCCGCTTCTCTGGAGGTGTCTGACGAGTACAACGTCACCGACTCCAGCGACCCGACTGGCGCTCCCAGGATCGACATTGACACGGAGGGGAACTTCCACCTGGTGTACCTCACCAACGATGGTGGCGACTACGACAAGCTGATGTACAGGAAGGTCGGACCGACCGGCACCACCCTCGAGGGACCTGTGCAGGTCAGTCCAGGCACGGTCGAGAGCCAGTACGGGGCCCTCGCCGTGAGCGTGGACACCGCCGGCCGCGTCCACATAGCCTTCTCGGCCATGACCACCAGGGATGATGCCAGGGACGTGTACTACGCCCAGGTCAGCACGAGCGGCGGCGTCTCCGTCGCTGCCAAGAACATCTACTCGTCCGATGTGAACGCCAATGCCCTGGACATCGAGTCCGACTCCTCCGGCAACGCCTACATCGTCTGGAACGAACGGGAGAACCCACCCACCATCATGTGGTCCAAGGTCTCCTCCTCGGGCTCCATCACCGGCTCGGCGAAGGAGATATCCGACGAACCCGGGGGCAATGGAGATCTTTACTATCCAAGGATAGGCGTGCACTCAGGTGGCAAGACCAGCATCGCCTGGCAGCAGAAGGCTAACCTAGCACCTCGCGACTCGCTCTACTTCACTGTTCTCTCCGCGACCGGCAGCATCCTCGAGGACCCTTTCGAGGTCGTGTCCAACCTGGGCGCTAGCCTTACTAACCTGGAGGCCACGGCCGACAGCAACAACAACCTCCATCTCACCTACGTGCAGAGCGGTTCGATCATGTGGACCGTGGTGGAGGACGATGGGTCCATCCGGGACAGCATGCAGATAGCAAGTTCCCTCCTCGGGGAGGACGGATCACCTGACATCTCCATCGCTCCCAACGACGACATCTACATCAGCTACCAGCAGCGGGAGAACCTGATCAATGCCCCATGGATCCCCTATGTGAGGACCTACGACGATTCCGAGGACGATTGGTCGGACCCCGAGCAGCTCACCGATGAGGCCACGGGCCCGCCGAGGGCCGCAGCGGGCAACGACATGGCCGGTTTCACCTACACTCGAAACAATGACATCCGCCTGGTCACGGTCACTCCCGACGCGGCCAACCGACCGCCAGTGGCCTCCCTCTCCCATTCACCAACGGACCCGTCCATCGGGGAGTTGGTCACCTTCGACGGCAGCGGCTCGTCGGACCCTGACGACGGCGACTTCGTCGATATGTACTACTTCGAGTGGGGCGACGGCGGCAACTCCGGTTGGCGGACCTCATCCAGCGCCTCCCACTCGTACAACTCGGCCGGCACCTTCACCGCCAGCCTCCGTGTGCGCGACAGCGACGGACTGGAGAGCAACAATCCCGACACCGTGACCGTGCGTGTGAGCTCCGTTCCCACCAACAGGGCACCGACCGCTGTCCTCTCCGCCAACCCGACCACGGCCGACACCGGCCAGGACATCGCCTTCAACGGGGGGAGCAGCAGCGACCCCGACGGCAGCGTCGCGGATTACTGGTTCGACTTCGGTGACGGCACGAACACCGGCTGGCTGGCCACGGCATCGGTAACGCATCCCTTCACCTCCGAGGGAACCTACACCGCCACCTTGAAGGTGCGTGACGACGAGGGCCTGCAATCGGAGAACACCGGCAGCGCCGTGATCTCCGTGGTCCACACCAACGAGGCTCCGACCGCCACCATTGGCGATATCTCGCCCAACCCCGCGATGGTGGGCCAGGTCATCACCTTCAAAGGGACGGGGACCGACACCGATGGCACCATCGAGTCCTACAGCTGGGATTCAGATCTGGACGGCAACATCGGCAGCACTGCTACCTTCACCACCAGCACGATAACCGTTGGCACCCACACGATCACCTTCAAGGTCAAGGACGACAGCGGCGACTGGTCCGAGGTCGACACCACCACCCTGGTGGTCAAGGCCAATTCCCCTTTCACCATAGAGGACGAGACGGACCTTCCTGATCAGGCGTACACCGACAAGCTGATCGATTTCCGTGTGGTCTACACCGACCCGGACAACGACCGCCCGACCAAGATGAACCTGCTGTACAGCAAGTCGGATGGCGACTGGAAGGAGGTCGAGCTGCGTGAGGTGGACCCCGCTGACAAGGACTACGCCGACGGCAAGGAGTACTTCTTCCACAAGAAGTTCACCGATGCTGGCAAATGGAAGTACGCCTTCGAGTTCCAGAACGCCAAGAATCCCAAGAAGACGACCCAATCGATCGTGATCGATGTGAAGGACCCGCCAGGACTGTTCCCGGCATGGGAGGCGGCACCAGCAACGGGCGCCCTGATACTGGCAGCTATCACCATGGCACTCGTGATCCGTCGCAGGGAGCATTATTAAATAAGGTACTGGCACCCCCTGGAAACCTTCGAAAAGTGTCTGAAAAGCTTTATATACGCAACCTCACGTACTTTTACCCACAGAGAATTCATTCCTTGGTGAGTGACATGAAGAAGACTGCAATATTGATCGCGCTGCTCATGGTTACCTCAGTGCTCGCGTCGCCGGCCCTGGCATGGGGCCCTAACGACCCGACCGACAAGAAGGCGGACCCTGACGGCGATAAACTGGGCAATCTGGACGAGTTCCGCGCAGGCACCAACCCCCTGAACCCCGACACCGATGGTGGCGGCTGCTGGGATGGTTGGGAGGTCCTGTATGGGCTCGATCCCACGAATAACAGGGACGACCTGTTCGACACCGACAACGATGGCTGGTCCAACTACCGGGAGTTCTTGGAGGGCACCAACCCCCTGAACCCCAACACCGATGGTGACAACTTCCCATTGGACTCGACCGACCCCCACCCGTTGATCCCCGACAACAAGGGCGAGACCGCACCCGGCGGTATCGGCTCCGGCGCGGGCAGCGGCGAGGACGGCGAAGGCGAGGGTGGCGATGGCAGTGGCATGGGCCAAGGCCAGGGTCAGGGCCAGGGTTCCGGTCAGGGCCAAGGCCAGGGCAACGGTCAGGGTCAGGGCCAGGGTCAGGGCCAGGGCAACGGCCAGGGCCAGGGTCAGGGTCAGGGTCAGGGCCAGGGTCAGGGTGACCAGGGCGCCGACTCGGACAATGACGGCATCGTTGAGCGCATCTAGATCACCTAGATGGGCAGTGAACGAACAGTAGGGGCGTCCCGCCCCTACGCCCTTCTTTATTTTGATTTTTATTCTGTCCCGAGCGCATGCTGTACCGCCCCCCTGTCCACTCGGGGATCGGGCCGACAATGACGCAGGAACGCAGACCCTCCGTCCCGCCCCATCGTCCACGAGATGGTCTCCTACTGGGCCCCTGCGGGTTACAAGGTGCCCTCGACCTCATCGAGAGAGGTGTCGATCGTAGGGCACGGTTCTCATACGCATACGTGTACTGTACATGGGGAACCTGCCTCCTCGATCACGAAGATGTCATAGAGCATATCGGGGGTCGCGTGGGAAGACCCCGATGATCCGTTTCACTCCTAAAAACACCAATAAAATATTTTATCCGATTCTATCCCGCTCCCGGATCCCGGAATCGTTTGTTCGAAAACTGTACTAGAACGAATCTTAACCCAAAGTCGATTTCGGGGGGGCCAGTATCTCGCGTGCTATGGTGTGTCATGACACGCATTAACATATTTTATCCGCCTTTTTCATTCGAAGGGTGTCTGAAATAGTATATAAGGCTAATTGAGCATTAATAGTATAGAACTGTAAGATAAGAGGTGAACAAATGAAAAAGTTCGCATTGATGGTCGGGCTCATGCTCGTTGCTTCGCTCTTCGTATCGCCGGCTATGGCGTGGGGTCCTAACGATCCCACGGACAAGAAGGCGGACCCAGACGGCGACAAGCTGGGCAACCTGGACGAGTTCCGTGCGGGCACCAACCCCCTGAACCCCGACACCGATGGTGGCGGCTGCTGGGATGGTTGGGAGGTCCTGTATGGATTGGATCCCACGAATACCAAGGATGATCTGTTCGACACCGACAACGACGGCTGGTCGAACTATCGCGAGTTCCTGGAGGGTACCAACCCCCTGAACCCCAACACCGATGGTGACAACTTCCCGTTGGACTCCACCGATCCCCATCCGTTGATCCCCGACAACAAGGGCGAGACCGCACCCGGCGGTATCGGCTCTGGTGAGGGCGACGGCGGTGAAGGTGAAGGCGAGGGCCAGGGCGATGGCAGTGGCATGGGCCAAGGCCAGGGTCAGGGTCAGGGTTCCGGTCAGGGTCAGGGTCAGGGCAACGGCCAGGGCCAGGGTCAGGGCCAGGGTCAGGGCAACGGCCAGGGCCAGGGTCAGGGTCAGGGTCAGGGCCAGGGTCAGGGTGACCAGGGCGCCGACTCCGACAA
>JAUVRF010000151.1 GCA_030597775.1 Methanobacteriota archaeon
CGGGGCATATTCCTCCCGCACCGGAACGCGCCTTCGCTCCCCCCCCGAGAGTTGCCGTATAACCCCCCCCGTCGTTATCCACTAGGCCCACGGAGGTGGGTACATGTCCAACGAAGCAAACGCACCCCATATTGAGGACATCGCTCGGGTGCTCGGAGAAGATGTGGACCGCGACGTTATCGCGCACGAGCTCGACGAGTACCTGAACGTGTACCGCGTTCCCCTAGGGACCGCGAAGGAATCGATCGTAAAGAAGCACGGGGGGAATCCCCAGGCCCTTTCGGCCTCCGTCTTCCGGAAACTGTCCGACCTGCGACCCGACGAATCGTCGGTGGACCTGCTGGTCCGGGTGGTGTCCGCCAACCCCAAGACCATCGAGGTGGACGGGAAGGAGAAGGAGATCGTCTACGGCATTCTAGGTGACGACACTGGCACCCTCCAGTTCACCGCCTGGGACTCGACCCGGTTCCCGTACCAGAGGGGCGAGGTGGTCCGGATCGTCTCGGCCTACACCAAGGGCTGGAACGACTCGGTCCAGATCAACCTTGGCGACCGGGCCGCAGTGAACCGCGAGGAGGATTCCTCGTTGCCGCCACCACCCACTGGCGCCGCCGCGGTCGTGGGAGGCGAGGTGAAGGTCCGGGACCTCCGGGCCGGCATGCGCGGCCTGGACATCACATTCCGTGTCCTGTCGGTCGAGGCCCGCCAGGTGAACGTGAAGGGCGAGGAGAAGACCGTCTGGTCCGGCACCCTCGCCGACGAGACGGGCAAGACCGAGTTCTCCTCCTGGCACGACTTCGAGCTCGACTCGGGGGATGTCGTGCACCTCCAGGGCGGTTACAGCCGGGCCTGGCGCGGCGTGCCCCAGCTCTCCTTCGACAGCCGCGACGACCTCGAGAAGCTGGAGGCCGATGTGCTGCCATCCCTCGAGGAGCTGGATGTGGACAGCATCGTCACCATCGAGGACCTTGAACGCCGTGGTGGCGCCCCCTCGGTCGCTGTCCAGGGCATCGTTATCGAGGTTCGCGATGGCTCTGGCCTTGTGTTCCGGTGCAGCGAATGCCGGCGCGTGGTGCGGAAGGGCACCTGCTCCATACACGGCCAGGTGGAGTCGACCCCCGACATGCGGGTCAAGGGCGTGGTGGACGACGGCACGGGCTCCCTTTCCGTGATCATCGGCCGGGAGATCACCGAGGACCTCTTGGGAAAGACCCTGGAGGCATGCAAGGCCCTGGCACAGGAGGCCTTCGATTCCGAGGTCATCCGGGACCTGCTGGTCGACCGACTGGTGGCCCGCCCCGTGCGGGTCTCGGGCAACGTCGTCTCCGACGACTTCGGTCTCATGATGATAGTCCGGGACGTCTCTGACATCCATGTGGATGTCAAGGAAGAGGCTGCGAAGATCCTCCAGGAGCTGGGGGTGGACTGAGTGGCCCGCACCCGTGAGGTGGCCTGGCGGGTCTTCGCCGACGAGTTCAACTCATCGACCATCGAGATCCGTGACGAGGGCGAGTACGCCCCCGCCTACGTGCTCACCCCCCTCGGGGCCCTGGTGAACAGGGTGTACGCCGTGGGGGTGGTGACCGAGGTGGAGAACATGGGCACCGAGGAGGATCCCCTCTACCGTGCCCGGCTCCAGGATTACACGGGCGTCTTCTACATCTCGGCTGGCCAGTACCAGCCCGAGGCCGCGAAGGCGCTGGGTTCCCTGTCCTGGCCCTGCTTCATCGCCGTGGTGGGCAAGACCCGGACCTACTCGCCGCAGGACGGCCTTGTGTACGTCTCCCTGAGACCCGAGGTCATCAAGGAGGTGGGCGCCGAGGAGCGGGAACTCTGGACCCTCGAGGCAGCCCGGAGCACCCTCGCACGCATCTCGGCGTTCAGGGACGCGATGGAGATGGAGACCCCATCCGAGGACGAACTGGTCCGCATCGGCCACAACCCGAAGCTGGCAAGGGGGATAGTGGCCGCCATCGAAGCCTACGGACAGGTCGACCTGGACCGCTACCAGCGGGTCGTGGTGGATGCCTTGCGTACGTCCCTCGCCGACGAGGGCGAGACCCCAACCCCCTCCCACGAGGCTTCAGGTCTCGCGGGCGTCGCCGACGAGGTGACCCCATCTGCACCCACAGGGTTAACGCAGGAAGAGGCGACCCCCGAACCGGCGAAGGAGGGTGAGAACGGCCCCCCATCGACCGAGGAGGAGATGGACGACCTCGTGCTCTCGCTGGTCCGGGAGCTGGACCAGGGAGCGAAGGGATCCCCCTACGACGCCATATTGGAGCAGGCCCGGGAGAAGGGAATGGACCGGGACGCATTCGAGGAGACGATAAACCGTCTGCTGGACCAGGGACTGATCTACGAGCCCATCCTGGGCCAGATCAAGCTCATCTGAGCCGCCTCATCGGTCGACGGCCTCGTCCAGTTCCACCAGGACGCCGTTGAAGCCCTTGGGATGGGCGAACGCCACCAGGGTGCCCCCCGCGCCTGGCCGGGGTTCCTCGTCTATCAGGCGCACTCCAGCGGCCTTCAGGGACTCTATCGACCCAGCCACATCCTCCACGGCGATGGCGATGTGGTGGATTCCGGGACCCCGTCTCTCGATGAACTTGGCGATGGCGCTCTCCGGGTCCTTGGGCTCCAGCAGCTCCAGCTTGGTGTCCCCGATGGGGAGCATGGCGATCCTCACCCGCTCCGTGGGGACCTCCTCCACGTGGTCCACGACCATGCCAAGGCCGTCCACGTAGGGTGCCAGGGCGGCCTCCAGGTCCTCCACCGCGATGCCGATATGGTCGATGCGCCTCATGGTCCACTCCAACGCCCTCGGCGTAAATGAGACTTTCGAGGTACCATCTTTGGATGAACATCCACGAAAAGGATATATTACAGTCCCCCTTATCGATGGACATGATGCGAGGGTCCAGTTCGATCGTGCTGGCACTTTTGATGCTCCAGGTCCTGGCGGTCCTCTTCCTTGCCTCGGCCCCCGCGGGGGCGGAGATAAACGAGATCGTCATACCCCCTGGCGAGACCATGGTCTGGGCTGACGGTGACCACAACCTGTCCGAGAAGGTCACCATCCAGGGCACCCTGATAGTGCGCAACTACGTGATGCGGTTCAACCTCTCCCAGGATGGAGAGGCCAGCTTCTGGGTGACCGAGGGTGGGTTGCTTGAGTTCGACAACGTCACCCTCCTCCACGAGAACCTGTCCGCCTACCTCTTCTTCAAGGTGGAGGGACGCTTCGTCTGCCACGACTCGTACATCGAGTACCTCACCGGGCAGTTCGTCACCGGTGGTGGCATAAAGGTCGTGAACGGCGAGGTGGAGATGTACGACACCCGGATCAGCGATTGCAAGGTCCAGGGCGTCTACGTGGAGGGCCCGGACAGCGACGTCCTTCTGGACAACGTCACCATGGACAGCATCCAGTACGGAGTGCACGTGGCGGGCCAGGGCTCGGTGACCCTCCAGAACGGCTGCTTCCTCGACCTGTACACCAAGGCCGGTGTGCTGGTCAACCATGGCGAGGCCCACATCAGCAACTCCACCCTGTTCGGCGACCGATCGAACGAGACCCAGGGCATAGCCGCTCGCGGGGCCCAGTTGACCGTCTTCGACAGCGTGATCCACAACAACAAGAACGACGGGATCGAGCTCACCGAGGAGTCCAGCGCCAACATCGTGAACACCGAGATCTACGATTCCATCGTGGGCATCCGGATGACCTCGAGCAGCGCTGAGATCGTGGAATGCAAGATCTACGACTGCGTCGACGGCCTGAACATCTACCTCTCCGACCCCAAGGTCCGCAGGACGCACCTCATCGACAACCTCAACGGCATCTCGTCCAAGGCGTGCGCCCCGGGCTACCTCCTGGAGGACTGCACCATAGGCGGCAACACCCAGTACGGTGTGTACGCCATCAGCGAGGGGTTCGAGGAGAACGACACCCAGTGGACCACGGACCAGGGCGCGGGCAACACCATCGCCAGGATGGTCCAGTGGTGGTTGCTGGACGTCAACGTCACCGACAGGTCGGGCATCCCCATCTCTGGGGCCAGGGTCATCGTGCGGGACTCCGAAGGCACCGAGATCTTCGACGGCACCACCGACGCCCTGGGCTCCGTCCGTGACATCGAGCTGGAGGGTTCGAGGGTCGAGAACGATGGCACCGAGAATGTCCAGAAGTCGTACCAGGTCCGCATCGAGGACGGTGATAGGTGGGCCGAGCACAAGGTGCTGATGGACCAGGACAAGACGCTGCAGGTGTCCCTTGGAGAGACTCCGACCATCACCGACTCACCCTACTTCTGGGCCGTGCCCGTGATCCTCGTGCTCCTGGTCGTCGTGACGGTAGGCTACTGGTGGTTCCGCGTCCGTTGAGAGGGGCGAGCTTCTTCATTCGACGAGCGTTCTGCCCAGCGCGCGCGCCGCATCCAGGAGCTCGGTGCCATCTCCCGCCCCGTCGGGGCCGTCCAGGTCCCCGGCCATCACCTCGCCCACCAGTTCGAAGCCCAGGGTGTTGAACGCTGCCTTGATGACCCGACGGGAGGGGGCGAACACCTTGTCGTTCCCGGCTGCGGTCAGGATCAGGCCACTCCGCCTGAAGGGACCCTCGTTCGTGGCCACCTGGCCACCCCGCTCCCGATACCACCAGAGGGCCTGGAGCCGGTCCACAATCGCCTTCAGGGGGGCGGGTAGACCCATGAAGTACACCGGGGAGGCGATCACGAGGATATCGGCGGCCCGGAGGGCCGACTCGATGTCGTGCCACCCGTCGCCGAGGCGCTGGCAACCGATCTCGTCCTCCTCGCAGGCCCCGCATGCCATGCAGGGGTCCACACGGGCCTCGTAGGCGCGCACCACCTCGACCTCCACGTCTGGACGGAGCTCCCCCACGGTCTCGAGGACCTGGTCGAGGAGCCGCCGTGAGTTGCCCCGGGACCGGGCCGAACCATGGATGGCCAGGAGCCTTGTGGTCATGGAGATGACGGATGGCCCTTGCGCTACTTGTGCTTATTGGACCCGGGAATGAGGATGATGGTGGGCCGGCCCGGATTCGAACCGGGGATCTATGCCTCGTAAAGGCATCGTCATAACCGCTAGACCACCGGCCCCGCCGGTCCCGGAAATCGAGTGATGACCATTTAATGGTTGGGGAGGGTCCCTACTGCCGGATCGTAGCCACGGCTAGCGCTTGTGGTTTCAGGGGCCCTCGGGCCCCGTTCTCCTCTCCCGTCGGGCCTACATGTCGCGGCGCCTGTAGAAGACCGCCACCGCGCATACGGCGATCAGGGCGGCCATCGCGAAGTACGCGGAGGGGCCTGGAAGGGCGTCCCACCAACTGTCGCCCTCGATCTCCCAGTTGGGATCGATGGAGATGGTGTAGTCCACCGGACCCTCGGTCTCGGTGCCCATCGGCCAGTCC
>JAUVRF010000617.1 GCA_030597775.1 Methanobacteriota archaeon
CAGGATCAAGAACGCCATCGCCAGGGGTGTGAATGTCACGATCGTGGTGGAGCCCGGGGTCCGGGTGGAGGCGGGTACCCGGATCGTGAGGGCGGAGCGGTTGGTCGCCACCGACGTGGTCTCGGACAGCCAGATGGCCCTGATCGCGTCCCCCGACCTAGAGGCGTGCGGTTTCTCGGCCAATCCATTCCTTGCGCAGCACCTGATGAGATTCCTGGAGATCCTGATAAGGGACTACGAGCGCGAGGTAGATTGACGGGGACCTACCCACCCTTCTCCATGTCCTGCCAGCAGTAGACAGGGTTGCGGGCGCCGTACACCTCGTCGACCCTGCCGATGGGGGCCCTCAAGGGAGCGTCATGGAGGAGCTGGGGGTCGGTCTCGGCCTCCTCGGCGATCTTGATCATGGCATCCGCGAACGCATCCAGGTCACGTCTCGACTCCGTCTCGGTGGGCTCGATCATCAGCGCCTCCTCGACGAGGAGGGGGAAGTAGATGGTGGGGGGATGGAAGCCGTGGTCGATGAGGCGCTTGGCCACGTCGAGCGTCCGCAGGCCCTTGTCCTTCATCGATGATCCAGATAGCACGAACTCGTGCTTGCGGAGCCTTCCGTATGGCATGGGGTAGTGGTCCTTGAGGCGGTGGGCCAGGTAGTTGGAGTTGAGCACGGACAGCTCGGCCGCCCTGCGAAGACCGTCACCGCCCATCAATCGTATGTAGGTGTAGGCCCGCAGGAGGACGCCGGTGCTGCCGATGAAGCTGCGAACCTTACCGATGCTGTCCGGCCGGTCGTAGTCCAGATAGTAGACGGCCTCCTCCCTGGCGACCATGGGCACGGGCAGGTACTTGGCGAGCTCCTCGGTGACGCCCACGGGGCCGGACCCGGGACCCCCGCCACCGTGTGGGGTGCCGAAGGTCTTGTGCAGGTTGAAGTGGACGATGTCGTAGTTCATGTCCCCTGGACGAACGCGTCCCATGATGGCGTTGAGGTTCGCACCGTCGTAGTAGAGCAGGGCGCCCTTGTCGTGAAGTATGCGTGCGATCTCCAGCACATCGTGCTCGAAGAGGCCCAGGGTGTTCGGGTTGGTCAGCATGAAGGCGGCCGTCCTGTCCGACACCGCCTTCTCCAGGGCGTCCAGGTCCACGGTGCCCTCCTTCGATGGAACCTCCAGCACCTCGTAGCCCGACATCACCGCGGAGGCGGGATTGGTGCCATGGGAGGTGTCTGGCAGCAGTACCTGGTTCCTGTCCTCGCCGATATCGTCGAAGTACGCCCTCACCAGGCGCATCCCGAGGAACTCTCCGTGGGCACCGGCCGCAGGCTGCAGCGAGACCTCGGGGACGCCACCTATCTCGGCCAGCATGAGCTGCAGCTCGTACAGGATGCGCAGGATGCCCTGGGGCGCGGCCTCGGGCTGCCGGGGGTGGAGCCGAACGATCCCAGCGTGGGCGGCCAGCGACTCGGAGACCTTCGGGTTGTACTTCATCGTGCATGACCCCAGGGGATACATGCCCACGTCCACCCCGAAGTTCATCTGGGAGAGCTGGGTGTAGTGTCGGACCACGGAAG
>JAUVRF010000383.1 GCA_030597775.1 Methanobacteriota archaeon
AGTCGAGGTCATATCGTTGTTGGTCGTGTTCGATTCCCGGATGTCGTCGTTGGGGTCTATGCGGATCGGGATTGGGATATCCACCAACGGCGACTGGATCTCGGTGGCGGCCCACTGCACGTCGATGATGCGGCGCTCTCCCACACCCAGCGCCAGCACGATGGCGGTGGCGATGACGTTGTTGCCGAGCTTGACCTCCAGGATGGTCCCCTCGGAGGCGTTGGTCCCGATGTTGACGACGGTTATGCTGATGGTCACCGCCTCGCCCACACGGGGCTCCGCGGGGAAGAACAGCACCGGGTCCTCCTCTGGGAAGGTGAGGTCGGGCAGGGCCGCGGCCTCGACGACCACTTCCACTTCGAAGGCGTTGTTGAACTCGTCCTCCTCGGCGATCATGTCATCGGGGTCGACCATGAACCTCAGGGTGAGGGCGCCCTCCGGGACGGTCTCCACGAACCAGACGAACACGATGTCCACGGTCTCGTCCACGGCCAGGCCCGGAACGGCAAGGCGCTCCAGCGTCCTGTTGTGGGTGATGTCCTTGATCTCGAGGGAGGTGTTGGACGAGGCCAGGCTGCCCTGGTTCTTCACCGTGGCGGTGAAGGTGATCCGGGTCTCGAGCTTCACGGTGGCCGAAGCGGGGACGACCTGGGGTATGGTGAGGTCCGGAAGGTTCCGGCGTATCACGAGGAGCCCGTTGAAGGGCCCGTTGTTGTTACCGTCGTCCAGTTCGGTCACGGCCTTGAGCCAGTCCGCCTCTCCACGGATGAAGTGGTCCGCACCCAAGTCGGCATTGCCAGGCACGGTCCACGTGAGCAGGACGGTGACATTGCCGCCAGCCGGTATATCGTCGGTCACCTTCCCGGTCGCCACGAGGCCGATGGTGCCCACGGTGAAGGCCTCGTCGAGGAACAGGGCCACCTCGAAGTCGGTGGTGACGGTGGCGCCGCCAATGTTCTTCACCACGACCTTGGCCAACGTCTCGTCGCCCTGGGTGACGGTCGTGTTGATGGGCTGCACATCCTCGATGACAAGGTCGGGCAGGGTGGGCGCCGTGACGTTGAACGGGATACCCATGGTGTTGTCGGACTTGTCGATCTCCTTGATCTCATCGTCCGGGTCCACGGTCACGTTGAGAACGTACTGCCCCTCTGGCAGGTCGACGGGTCCCCACATGACCTGGTAGTTCGTGCTCCCCCCCATCGCGATGGCCGCGATGGTGTCCTCGGCGATCGGTGACCCGGGGTCGTCAAGGTAGAGGATGATACCGGACGAGGGCGCGTCCGCGCTGCCGTCGTTCTCGATGGTCACAATGATGTCGGTGATGCCGCCCTGTGTCAGCTCGCTCGGGTCCATCTCGATGCTCGAGACCTTGAGGTTGGGCAGTGGTTCGTCTCCCAGGGCGAACTCGTGGGTCAACCAGTTGTTCGTCTCGTCGATCTCCGTGATGTCCCCATCGGCGTCGGCGGTGGCATTGAGGGTCCAGTTGCCGGGGTCCAGGCCCGATGTGTTCACCTCGATCTCCACGTGCTTCGTCCCACCCCACGGGACGGGGTCGGTGTCGGCGAACCATACGGGGCCTGGGACCGTTCCGGTGGCGTCCTCCCACCAGTACGAGAGCCTGCTGGCGCCGGCGTCGACCCAGCCGATGTTCTCGACGTACACCCCGACCGTCACGGTGGAGTTCACGGTGGGGCTCGACCCGACGGGGATGAAGTGGCTGATGGTGAGGTCGGGAAGCTCTGGCTCGGCCAGCCATAGGTTGTACTCGTGGATACCCTTGCTGTGGTCCTCCCCCGTCCGGTTGTTGGCGATGGCGGGACCGAAGATGTAGGCCACGTTGGTCCGGTCGAATGCCACGTCGTTGGTGGAGCCAGTGTCCCGCAGGCGCTTGAACTCCACGTTCCAGCCGGTGCCGTTGTGGATGCCCTTGGCCTGGACGTCCGCCCTGTCCCCGGATGGGGTCATGAGCACGTGCCCGGGTATGTACATGCCGTCGGGTATGGTGGAGACGTCGAAGGTGTCCCAGTCCACGGCCTGGGCATCGGACATGTACATGAACCTGGGGTCGGCCGGGGAGGCGCCCTGCTTCCAGACGTAGGCGGGCCTCTCGGTGGAGTTGTCGGTGTCGTTGTTGACGTACCATCCGTCGTTGCCGGGGTCCCATGCGAGGTCGGAAACGTTCACGTGCATGGTCTTGGGGTCTATGGTCACGGTGTTGTTGTTCAGGAGCACGCCGTCGTCGGCGTATCCCTGGGGGTTGGTGGTCGCCGAGGACCATACCCAGGCGTCCAGCTGCTCTCCCGAGTTCTTGGTGTGCATATCGGTAAGGTCGTGACAGATGGCGTCACAACCCCCGTCGTCGAAGCCGATCACGGGTGAGTCAGGGTCCTCGAAGAAGAAGGAGAGACGGTCCTCCCCCCAGTCCTTGTGGTCCCAAGACCCGGGAGTGACGTTGGAGGTCATCTGCCATGCGTCCCTCTCCACGTCGGCCTTCGGCGATTCGGGGAACGTGGGTTCGTCCCAGGAGGCAAGGATGTAGATGTAATCGTCATCGAACATGGCCCTCATGTCCATGAAGATGGCCCCGGAGTTGCCCGAGATGAAGGCCTCCATGACCTGTGCATTGTTCCAGACGGGGTCCACCACGCCATCGATGTCCGGGGCCGTTGTGGTCCTCCTTGCGATGAGGTCATGGTCCTTGTCATAGATCGGAAACGGTCCGTCGGATTCGGCGAGGAGCATCGTCATGGGAACGGACGATGCGATCAGCAGGCCTACGAGCAGTGCTACCTTTGCGGATTTTGGATCGAC
>JAUVRF010000285.1 GCA_030597775.1 Methanobacteriota archaeon
AGCACAGGGGAACGAAGTACTACTTCTGCGCTCCCGGATGCAAGCAGATCTTCGACCAGGACCCCGAGAAGTGGACGAGCGGCGGCGGGCAGCAATACGTGGGTGGCGGTTGCTCCTGTTGCGGCGGCCACTGATCCTCCCGATGGTCGGGAGGCCAGACGCCCTCCCGTCCCGGTGGCCAGGATCCCACTGGTCCCAGCGAACGGGTCGTTCGGACTTCCCGACAAATTTCATATAGCGAAAGTCTCCTTTTCACCCGTTCATCATGGAACTCGATCCCGTCGACATCAAGATCCTCGAGCTGCTCCAGGAGAACGGTCGCCTCTCCTTCCGAGACCTGGCCAAGAGGACCGGGGTCACCACCCCCACGGTGTCCAGCAAGGTGGAGCACCTGGAGAACATGGGCCTGATCGAAGGCTTCACAGTGGTCATCGATCCGGAGATGCTGGACCAGCTCACCATCCTTCTCGACATCGAGTGCAAACCCTCGGACCTCAAGGCGGTGCTGGACAGGATGGAGGGCGAGAAGGAGGTCAGGGAGCTATACGCGGTGGACGGTACCAAGGTGCACGCCAAGGTCACCTTGAGGGACCAGAACCACCTCAACGGGTTCCTCGAGACCCTGGGCTCGATCGAGGAGATCACGTCGTACAAGTACCACACCGTCACGAGGACCGTCAAGGAGGCCTCTCGAGCGGTGCTCCACGATGGCCAGAACGTGGTAGTGAACTGCTACTATTGCAAGAAACCCATCTACGACAACCCCGTGAAGCTCAAGCTGGACGGCAAGGACCACTACCTGTGCTGTCAGAGCTGCGCCAGGCTGTACAAGGAGAAGTACGATAGGATCAAGGCCGAGGCCGATTGAACACCCTCACCCACTGGACCCGCCCTTAACACACGTAAGATGACGGGGAATTCTTTTTACATATGTAAAGCGACAACCCAATGGACAACAGGCACCATTACAAGAACCGAGGCGAGGTGAGACCGACATGGAGACACCCGAAAGGACCCAGCTGAAGACCTCTGGCACGACGCGCGCCAATTGCACCTCTGCCATCGAGAGATCCATCGGCGGTCTGGAGGGCGTCGGCAGCGTGGACGTCAACCTGGGCAACGAGACGGCCATGGTGGACTACGACCCGGCCCTGGTGACCATCGCAGACATGGAGGCGGCCGTCGTCGACGCGGGCTACGAGGTGATAAGCGAGAGTGCCGTCATCAAGGTGGGCGGCATGACCTGCGCCAACTGCACCACTGCAATCGAGAAGGCCCTGGGGTCCATGGACGGCGTCTCCCACGTCAACGCCAACCTGGGCAACGAGAAGGTCTACGTCACCTACAACCCTCGCACGGTGACCCTGAAGGACATGAAGCGGGCCATCGAGGGCGCAGGGTACGAGTACCTGGGTACGGAGGACGAATTGGAGGTGGACCAGGAGGAGGAGGCCCTCCGGCGGAACCTGGCCGGCAAGCGCAACCGCTTCCTGGTGGGCTTCGCAACCGCCATACCCATGATGGTCATCATGCAGCTGGACATCGAGATGCCAGAGTGGGCCCCATGGGCGATGTTCATCATCGCCACCCCCGTCTTCATCTTCACCAGCGACCAGATATTCATGGGCGCTGCCCGGTCCCTGCGGCACCGGCTGCTCAACATGGACGTCATGTACTCCATGGGCATAGGCGTGGCCTACGCCTCCTCCGTGCTGGCCACCTTCGGTGTCCTGCCGATGGAGTTCATCTTCTACGAGACCGCCATCATGCTCGCGTCCTTCCTCATGATCGGTCGCTTCCTGGAGGCCCGGGCCAAGGGCAAGACCTCCGCCGCCATCAAGAAGCTCATCGGCCTCCAGCCCAAGACCGCCATCGTCGTGCGCAACGGCGAGGAGATCGAGGTGCCCACGGAGAGCATCGAGGTGGACGACGTGGTCGTCGTCCGGCCAGGTGAGAAGGTACCCGCCGACGGCGTGGTCACCGTGGGCAACAGCTACGTGGACGAGTCGATGATAACCGGCGAGCCCATCCCCACCGAGAAGGGACCCGGCGACACCGTCGTGGGCGGCACCATGAACACCAACGCGGTGCTCCGCTTCCGGGCCACCAAGGTGGGACGGGACACGGTGCTGGCCCAGATAATCAAGATGGTCGAGGAGGCCCAGGGCTCCCGTCCGCAGATCGAGCGGATCGCCGACCGGGCGGTGTCGTGGTTCATCCCCGTCGTCCTCTTCATCGCCATCTCCTCGTTCCTGATATGGTACTTCGTCCTGGACGCGGAGGCGCTGTTCGCCACCCAGGTCCTCATCGCCATCCTCGTGGTCGCATGCCCCTGCGCCCTTGGACTGGCGACCCCGACGGCCGTCACCGTTGGCCTGGGCAGGGGTGCCGAGCTGGGCATCCTCATCAAGAACGGGGACGCCATCGAGGTGCCGGACAAGCTGACCACCATGATCTTCGACAAGACCGGCACCCTCACCGAGGGCCATCCCTCGGTGACCGACGTGGTGCCAATCGGCGTCACCGGGGAAGAGCTCATCACCATGGCAGCGGCCGTCGAGAAGGGCTCGATCCATCCCCTGGCCGAGGCGGTCGTAAGGCGTGCCGAGGGCGATGGCATCGCGATCCCGGCCGCATCAGGCGAGGAGACCTTCTCCGGCAAGGGGGTCGTGGCCACCGTCGACGGGAGCAGGGTGCTGGTGGGCAATGCCCTCTTCCTCGAGGAGCAGGGGGTCGACGTGACCCCTGCCAGGGCCAACCTGGAGTCCCTCCAGGCCCAGGGGAAGACGGTGATCCTCGTTGCCATAGACGGCACCGCGGCCGGCTTGATCGCCATCGCGGACTCCATCCGCGGGTCATCGTCGCGGGCCATCCAGGAGCTTGACGGGATGGGCGTGGAGACGGTGATGATAACCGGAGACAACGCCAAGACCGCCGAGGCCGTGGCGGGCCAGTTGGGGATCAAGCGGGTGCTGGCCGAGGTGCTGCCCCAGGACAAGGCGGGAGAGGTCAAGGCCCTCCAGCAGAGGGGCGAGGTGGTGGCCTTCGTCGGTGACGGCATCAACGACGCCCCCGCCATGGCCCAGGCCAACGTGGGCATCGCAATTGGGAGCGGTACCGACGTGGCCTTGGAGAGCGGCGACATCGTGTTGATGCGCGACGACCCCCTGGACGCGGTGGCCGCGGTGCAGATGTCCAAGAAGGTCATGCGCCGCATCAAGGAGAACATCGTCTGGGCCTTCGCCTACAACACCGCCCTCATCCCGGTGGCTGCGGGCCTGCTCTACCCCGCCTTCGGCATCACGTTCCGCCCGGAGCTGGCGGGCCTGGCCATGGCGTTGAGCTCCGTTACCGTGATCTCGTTATCCCTCATGTTGAGGAATTACACCCCGCCCGTGAGGCGGGAAGGAAAGAGGTGAAGAGAATGGCAGTGGACACGATATGCAAGATGGATGTCGACCCCGAGACGACCCAGTGGTCG
>JAUVRF010000087.1 GCA_030597775.1 Methanobacteriota archaeon
GTACCGGTCCGGGTCCCTGAGCATCGAGGTGTACACCTCGAGCAGGGTCACCGACCTGGACGTGCGTCCCGACGGCGGGGAGATCGTGATCTCCTCCTACTTCTACATCGATGTCTACAACCTCACCCGGTCGAGCATAGAGAGGCTGTCCCGTCCCGTCGGTGACGACCGGGAGTACTACTACTGCTACGGCGTCGAGTACAACAACGACGGAAGCTACTTCCTGGCCAACTGGTACGACGGGAGCTCCTACACCATGTTCAGATACGTGAACGACAAGTGGGTCAGCATCGCCAACCCCGCCGGCCTGGTCAGCACCATTCGCTTCGAGAACGAGGGCACCTTCGCCCTGCTGGGGATGAACAATAACCTGCAGTACGTGGTCGGGGGGGCCGTGGCCCCTGTCCAGGACTGGTACACCGTGGGCGCCTCCGCCGTCACCGACTTCGATTACAGCACCAAGGACTTCTACTTCCTGATGGGCACCGACAGCAAGGTGCTCAAGTTCAAGCGTAAGGACAACGTCAAGCCGTGGCTGGACCGCCCCATCCCCGATGTGCCCATCGACGAGGATGCCCCGGGCGCCGGCGACAACCTCATCGACCTGCTCAACTACGTGATGGACGACAGGGCCTTCTCCAAGCTCAGGTTCGAGCTGGACTACCAGGAGGACCCGGGCCTCATAAGGGGAACGGTGGACGACCACTACCTGGACTTCGAGCAGATGATAGAGAACTGGAACGGCAAGCTCTCCTTCCGGCTCAAGATATGGGACCGGGGCTTCGACGACATCGAGGGCACCTTCGACGACGTCTTCAACCGGTCGAACACCTTCATGGTGGAGGTCAGACCCATCAACGACCCGGTCACGCTGGTCTCGTTGGGGGACCGGATCATCGGTGAGGACGACCTAGTGTTCTTCGTCTCCGAGGGGCAGGAGAAGAACCTCACCATCGTGACACACGACGTGGACAACATCCCGCCCGGCGAGCAACCGCCCCAGTTCTCCTTCAACAGGAGCCTGCCATCGATCAGGGTGGATGCGGAGGAGATGGTGCTCAGCTTCTTGCCACGGAACAAGGACGTGGGGACGATATACATCAGCCTTCTGATCACGGACGGGTTCGGCTCCACCATGACCTCTGGCCTCATATTCCACGTCAAGAACGTCAACAACCCACCCAAGCTGCAGGGGATCAGGGACAGGACGGTCCTGGAGGACCACTGGCTCAACTTCACGGTCTCCGCGAGGGACGAGGACCTGGAGATCGGCGTGCCTGACGTGATATCCTTCTCCACCAACGTCTCCGACGGCGTCGGTGACGACGACCTTCCCTACTTCACCTACGTGACCGACCCGGAGGACCCCACCCGGATCAGGGTCTCGTTCCTCCCCATGAACGTGGACGTGGGCGTGATACTGGTGGAGTTCCGCGTCCGGGACGGGTTCGCCGCCGTTGGCGAGTGGCAGGACACGAGGACGATGGTCATCACGGTCGTGAACACCAACGACGCCCCCGTGCTGATGGAGGTGTCCGGGGTCAGCCTGGAAGGAGTGGTCGAGTACCCGATGGTGGCCATCGAGGACAACGAGCTGAGGCTGATAATCCTCGCCGACGACGACGATTCCGACCAACTGTTCTACTACGTGGACGACTCACGGTTCGACCTGGAGCAACCGGGAGGGGGCTACGAGGCACGGATCTCGTTCACCCCCGGGAACGACGACGTGGGCTCGATATACGTCACGCTCAGCGTGTGGGACATCTTCAACACCTTCGACCAGCTGGTCCTCAACATCACCGTCGTGAACGTGAACGACCCACCCCTCTTGGTCCAGTTCGAGGCGGAGGACACCACCGACGCGGAGGAACTGGAGTTCACCCTGTTCGAGGACGTTCTCTTCACGGCTCCCATCGTTGTCACGGACATCGATAGCGACAAGCTCACCTTCTCCGACAACCAGGGCATCTTCACCTTCTTCGTGGACCCTGCGGACCCCTTCAGGGCCCTGGCCAACTTCACCCCTGACCAGTCGAACGTCGGACAGATAATCACCATCCTGGAGGTCGATGACGGCGACGGGGGTGTGGATGTGATCAACCTGATCATCAACGTGGTGGCCACCAACGACGGGCCGAGCACGATCGAGATCACCCAGATGGACCTCAACTCCCTCACCATTCCCATGAGGTCGACCCTGGCAACGGACGCCGACGGGGACGCCCTCACCTACACCTGGGACTACGGTGACCACGGTCCCACCGACTCCGGGGTCGACCTCATAGAGGTCACCCACACCTATTACCGACCCGGGACGTACATCGTCACCGTGACGGTGGACGACGGCAACGGCGGCACCTCCGTCTCACAGGAGGAGATCCTCGTGCCCGACCTGGGCGAGGACCCCCAGGAGACCGAGGTCCAGGAGGGTCCCGTGCTTCTCGTGGGGGTCCTGATAGGCGTCTTCGCCGGAGTGGCCCTCGTCTTCCTCTACCTGTACTGGAGGATCCCGACCAGGAAGCAGGAGTGAGGTCTCCAGGGGCTCGGCAACCTTTTTACCCCCTGGTCCCGTTCCCACGGCCGTGGATGCCCGGACACCGGGAAGGATCGTAAGGCCAGTGCTGGTCCTGATAGTCGCACCGGTCGTGCTGGTGCTCATGATCGCCTCATGGGGAGCGGGTCTCATGGGCCTCGCCGGATACACGGTCGTGTTCTTCCTGATGGTCCTTTGGAACTTCTGGGCCCTGTGGAGGGCTACGCTGAACAGATGGACCTCTCCCGACGGCCTGATGACACCCCTCAACCTGGCGGTCGCGGGTGGATACCTCTTCGTGTTCGTCGCCTGGGGGCCCTACGTTCTGAACCTCTGGATCGTGCCCCGGGCGGTCTTCGCACTCGCGTACGGCGCTGCCACGGTCCTGGTGGTCTTCCTCCTCTGGTCGCGACCCGAGACCCGCGGGCTGCGCAACTACATCTTCGCCGTCTACAACCTGATAGGCACCCTTGCCGTGGCCGCCTGGGCCGCCGCCGATGCGGGCTCCGATGGCACGGTCATGCTGAACATCGCAGCCCAGGGGTGGGGTATCGCCCAGACCTACCTCGTCATCTGGGGGGCCTTCTTCGGTCCCATATTCTTCCTTCCACCTATGCTGTTGATCGAGTCTAGGAGGGAGGAGGATGAGGAGGAGGACACGGAGGTGACCGTCGACCCCGGGACTGGCGTGGTCTCCATCAGTTCGAGCCCCCAGGAGGGCGTCCTGCCTCCCGTGGCAACTGCCGTCGGGGAGGCCGTGCTGGGCGAGGGGTCGCCCCCGGGCCGTCGGAGGAGGTGGCCTGTCCGAAGAGCGGTGTCCCTTGGCATCGACGCCTTCATGGGCGCATTGGTGGTGTTGCTCCTGGTCTTCAGCGCCATCGGTGCCGTCAACGTCGCCTCGTGGAACGACCTGCCGGACCCGGGGGAGGAGGGTTACGACGCCTCGCCCGGTTTCGAGTTCGCCGCCATGGGAAGGGCCTTCACCGACCGCCGCTTCGCGGTGTCTGACTGGTCATCGGTGGTGGACGAGGAGGTCGACAGGGCGCGGGAGCTGGGCCTTGCCCACATCCGGTACGACCTCCAGAAGGAGTTCATCGAGGACCCGAGGGAGATGGTCAAGCTAGACTCCGCCGTCGCGAGGATCCGCGATGCTGGAATGGACCTGATGTTCGGACCCTTCGGCAGCAGCCAGTGGGAGTCCGATCCCCCCACCTTCGAAGAGTACGTGGAGGAGATACGGAAGGACACCCTGTTCCTGGTGGAGCTGTACGAGCCCGCGTGGGTCCTGCCGTTCTTCGAACCGAACGGTCAGGTCGCGGTCAACCTGGGCGAGAAGCTGCCCGTGGAGGTCTGGGTCCCCGTGATCGATTCCCTGGGCGAGGAGATACACGCCCTGTCCAACGGGACCCGCGTGCTCATCGAGGTGGCCATCGAGCCCGAGCAGGGCATCGAGCTGGTGGAGGCCCTCTCGGAACCGGGTCTCAACATCGACGCCATCGGGGTGGACCTCTATCCGCTGTCGGCGGAGGAGCTGGACACCCTCCAGGAGTACCGGGATGCCGCCACCAATGAGGAGCTGGGTTTCTGGGTGTCCGAGTTCGGGGTCGAATCGGTGATGTCGGGCCAGCGTGGTCAGGCCCGGGCCCTCGCCGAGGTCCTCCGCCAGGCATCGGGCGAGCTGAACGCGTCGGGCCTGTGCGTCTGGGCACTGCTCGACGACACGGTGATACCATCCAATCTCGGGCTCGTGGGTCGAGATGGGACCCCGAAGGAGGCCTATCGGGTCCTCAAGAAGGCCATCGATGAGATCCTCGGGGACTGACCTCCGATCTCACCATCAACGGGAACTCTTCTCCTGGGCCCAGTCCTGGCGCAATCTGACAAGGTCGATGGCGCAGCCCCTGCAGTAGTCCCGGGACTTGAGGTCCGTGTCCGCCAGGGAGACGGAGAAGTGCATCACGCAGTAGGGGTCGTCGCAATGGCCAAGGCCGAAGGTGTGGCCCAGCTCGTGATTGGCCTCCTTCACGCACCGCTCCAGGAACACCTGCTCGTTGACACCCCGCCTCAATCTGTTCATCGAGATGACGGCCGAGCGGCCCGGTGCCTCGGCCTGGCCGAAGACGAACCTGAGGCCCGCCATGTACAGGTCACGGTCCGTCACACCGAGCATCCGGTCGCCGTTGTAGGCGCCCAGCAAGCGAAGGAAGGAACGGGCCACGTACTGCCCCCTTCGATCGTCGAAGGCGTCCTCGGGGGCGGGGATCCTATGCTCCATAACCATCCGGACGTTCAGGGCCTCGAGCTCCTTGGCCAGATGCTCCATCACGGTGGCGTCCTCCTCGCCCACGGGGACGAGGTACAGGGAGAAGGGCGGGGCTTCCACGGTCGGGGGAAATCCTTGGCCGTTATTAACGTTCCCGTCCCGAGAACCAGGGTTGAGAAACCGCTGGGCGGACCCGTCACCAGCCACCGGCACGATCGGGTGCTCACTCGGGGATCCGGGGTCTCATCACGTAGGCCGCCACGGCAACAAGGACCACGACGGCGATCAGAAGGCCCAGGTAGATGGGCGTCCAGTTCTTGTATCGGGACGGGTCGGTCGGATAGTCGTCGTTGTCGTTGTCGTAACCATCACCATCCTTGTCCTTGTCCTCGGCGTCGGGGATGCCGTCCCCGTCCATGTCGGGCAGAACGACGATGGTCGTGTCCCAACGGGTCTGTCCCCCGTCATCGTCGGACACGATGAGGATCACGTCGTATTCGCCCGTGGCCAGGTAGATGTGGGAGACGGACCGCTCCGTGGATGTGTCGAGGTCGCCGAAGTTCCAGGTGTAGAAGATCTCGTCCTCGGGCGAATCGTCCTCGGCCCACGCCGAGAAGGTTACGGCCTTGCCCACTGTGACCTGGGTGAGGTCCGCAGAGGCCCTGAGGTTCTTGGGCGGGACATTGTTCACCGTGATCATCACGGCCGCCGGCGACGATATCGCACCGTCGCTGTCGATGGCCCGGAGGGTCACGCGGAACACTCCGTTGTCGACGTACCTGTGGTTGGGTTGCGAGTCGTACTTGTCGTCCGGGTCCGAGCCGTCCCCGAAGTCCCAATGGAACGTCACGGTGTCCAAGGGACCCTTGTCGGTCGCCGACGCCGCGAACTGGACCGTGCCGTTCTCGTCGATCTGCGTGATGGCCACGGAGATGGTGGGCACCGGTGCGACGTTTTTCACCTCTATCACGAAGGGCTTGGAGGCCTGACCCCCGTCGTTGTCGGCCACGGTCACAAGGACGGTGAAGGTACCGTCCTGCATGAACTGGTGGGTCGGGTTCTGGGCGTTGGACTCGGTCCCGTCCCCGAAGTCCCAGGTGACGGTGTGCTCGTCGAGCTCGCCGGGGTCGGTCCACTCGACCGTGAAGGCCACCTCGTCGCCCTCGTCGAGCTCGGTGATGTTCGCGGTCGCCGTCAATATCGGACGGACGTTGGAGACCGCGACCCGGAAGGTGGTGGTGTTGGTCCCGCCGCTGTTGTCGGTCACGGTGAGGACCACTATGTAGTTGCCGTCATCGACGAACCCGTGGGTGGCGGCGAGCTGGTCGGACGTGCTCCCGTCGTCGAAGTCCCACAGGGCGGTGTGGGTGTCAAGGGGCCCGGGGTCATCGATCAGGGCGGTGGAGTTCACGACCTCTCCCTCCCTGATGTACTCCCTGTCCGCCCCCGCTTCCAGCCTGGGCGCAACGTTGTCCACGATGCCGTGGAGGGTGTAGGAGGCGACGCCGCCGTCGTCGTCCTGGACGGTGAGGGTCACGGTGAAGCAGCCGTCGTCCACGTAGAGGTGGTAGACCTCTTCCTGGTTGGACGACTCGCCATCACCGAAGTTCCAGGTGTAGGACAGGTTCGCCGAGTCGAGGGGTGACGGATCACGACCCTCCGCCTGGAAGAACACGGTCATGTTCTCCTTGATGTGGTCCGGGGACGCCGCGACGGTGGCGTTGGGCGCCACGTTCAGCACAAGGACGTTCCGGGTGGTGGTACCGAAGTCCCCAGCATCGTCGGTGACGGTGAACGTCACGGTGTAGGTCCCGTCATCATCGTACCCATGGGATGGGCGCCTGTCGATGGATGTGGTGCCATCTCCGAAGTCCCACTCGAACGTGTGGGTGTCGAACCTGCCAGTGTCGTTGAACGTACCCGTGAAGGTCACGGACCCTCCCTCGTCGAAGGGGTCCATCCGGGCTATGCTGGCCTCCGGGGCCGAGTTCAAGACGGTGATCTCATTGGTAACTATGACCGAGGCGCCATCGTCATCGGTGACCCGGAGCGCCACGGTGTAATTCCCAGCCTGGTAGTACTGCCAGCTGACGTTCTGACGGGTCCCGTCCGCAGCGAAGACGAGGCCGTCGTAGTCGAAGTCCCAATCGAAGATGTGGGTGTCACGCTCGCCGGGGTCATCCACCGTCGAGTTGAAA
>JAUVRF010000507.1 GCA_030597775.1 Methanobacteriota archaeon
GAGAACCCCGAGAACCAGGAGCGGAAGTTCACCTACACCGAGGATGAGACGGGCGACCTGTGGTTCTGGTCCGCAGGGCTATCGAATCCATGGGACTTCGCCATCGACGCCTACGTCACCGACACGCCCTCGGCCAACAACGTGGGATACTACGAGGATCCCGAGATGGGCCTCAACCTGGTCAAGAACCGCCACCTCACTGAGTACATGGAATATGTGTACATGTCGAGGCCGAAATACATGCAGGACCCGACCGCAGCGCCCCGCTACGGAGCATCGTTCCTGGCCCGTGGCGAGGAGGTCGCCTTCGACCAGAACTACTACGACCCGGATGCGGGCGAGGCGGGCATAAACCCCATCACCCACGAGCCCTGGAAGAACGGGGACGTGGTCGGTGGGTACATCATGGACCACCTTCCCGAGCGGGGCCTTGGCCAGATCGATGCACGGGGCTCCTACGACATCGTCGAACAGCAATGGTCACTGGTCCTGCGCAGGGAACTGGACACGGGAGACCCCATCCATGACATCATCTTCGATGACCTCACCGAGGTCTACCAGTTCGGCCTCTCCCTCTTCGGTGACATCATGGGCGGCGGCGACGCCTCCGCACCCTTCATCGAGCCCGATGCCGGTGAGGGCGACCGTTGCGTCATGAACAAGGTGACCAACACCATCGGCCTCAGGTTCCGTCCGGTGGTCAAGGCGGCGAGGGCCGCCCCCGGAGAGCCGGCCTCGTGGGACGGCCAGGAGTGGGCCGAGGGGTCGACGGACTTCTGGCACGAGCTGATACACCGGTCCGGGGAGATCCACGACCCCTGGGATTGGGTCAACATCTCCTCCGCGTACGACGACGAACGGCTCTACATGCACCTCCGGTATGACGACAGGAACGCCTCGGAGGAGTTCGCCCTGAGCATGGCCTGGTTGACACCGGGAATGGTGAGCGTCGAGGAGACGTTCAATCTCCTGGACTGGTCCGACATCGTCGAGAACATGGTTGTGGAGGAGGGCACCGCGGACCTGTGGAAATGGCGCTGGAACGCCACATCCCTCCCCGAGGGCGAGGCCATCGACATGGCCGTGGTGGACGGAACGGTCCACACCGACGCCTCCGGACCCGACGACCTCCAGGCCCGCACATGGCGCGAGGACGGGTCCCGTCACATCGTCATCTCCCGGGCCCTGGACACCGGAGAGGAGGACGACGATATCGCCTTCGAGGACCTGGCACGGACGTACGTGATGCGGATGGCGCTCTACACCCCGGACAACGGGGAATGGTTCGTGACCTTCCCGGTAAGCGCCGCCTTCCAGCCGGACCCCTCCGACACAACTCCCTCATCACCCCTCGTTGGCGTCACCGTGACGGACGGGGGCGACAGCGATATCATGCTGGGATGGGACCCCTCGGAGGATGCGGACTTCGGCCAGTACAGGGTGTACATACAGGACGACCCCTTCACCGACCTCCAGGGACTCGTCCCCTCGGCCCGGATATCGGACATGGATGTGGATTCGCTCCATATGCGGGGCATCCGTCCCGACCGGACCTATCATGTGGCCGTGGTGGCGGTGGACGACAACCGCAACCTCCCAGCTACTGTCAGCCCGGCAGAGGTCGGGGTCACCGACACCGAGGCCCCGCCGGTCCCACAGGATGTGAAGGTCTTCGACAACCTGGACAGCGATCTCCTGGTCAGCTGGGACCCCGGGGACAGCCCCGACATCGAGGGATACGAGATCTATCTCGAGACCGCCCCGTTCTCGGATGCCAGCTCCCTCGAGCCCGTGGCCACCGTCAGGGGCATGCGGGTGAGCAGCTTCCGTGTGGGAGGCCTCGAGGCCGGCAAGACCTACCACGCGGCCGTGGCCGCGGTGGACTGGAACGAGAACGCCGACCGCCGGGTGGCCAGCGTCCCGGGCACGCCAACGGACGTGGTCGCGCCTCCGGAGGTCAGGGGCCTGGACGCCTCGACCCCCCAGGCGCCCGATTCCGAGGGAGAGGCCCTGGTGAAGTGGACCGCCTCGACCGCAGATGACGTGGACCATTACAACATCTACATCTCGCTAACGCCCATCGACAGCCTCCAGAACTTCGCCCCATGGGGTACCGTCCCCGCC
>JAUVRF010000583.1 GCA_030597775.1 Methanobacteriota archaeon
AGTGACCGGCAATACCAGGAACGATGCCGGGGATGCCATCGCCGAGGGCGGGGGGGGGGCGTTCAGGCCCCTGTTCGTCGCGTTCACCTGCAACTGGTGCTCGTACGCGGGGGCCGACTTCGCGGGGATCTCCCGCATGCAGTACCCGGCCACCATCCGGGTGGTGCGGCTCATGTGCTCGGGCCGGATGCATCCCGGCTTCATCCTGGGAGCCCTGGAGATGGGCGCCGACGGCGTGATGGTCTCCGGCTGCCACCCCGGTGATTGCCACTACACCTGCGGCAACAAGAGCGGCCAGGAGGCGGTGGAGACCGCCATCGAGATGGCGGAGATGGCGGGCCTCAACGGGGACCGCATCCACCTCCAGTGGGTGTCAGCCTCCGAGGGGGCCCTGTTCGCGCGTACGGTGGAGGAGTTCACCAGGACCATCATCGGCCTGGGACCGAACCGCCTGGGGAAGGAGCCCGTGGACCCGTCGGTGGTGGAGATGGCCTGCTCGACCCACGAGGACATGACGGTCGCCTTCGAGCCCTCCAAGGCCCCCGAGGCCACGGCGGAGGGGCTGGAGGTCCTCCAGAAGGCCTTCGACAGCACCCATGCGTACCGGTGCATCGAGTGCGGCAAGTGCACGGGCATCTGTCCCGTCAACGCCCGGTATCCGGCGTTCCATCCCCGCAAGCTCGTCATCAAGGGCATGTACGGTCTCGACGGGGAGCTGGCCTATGACCACACCATCTGGGCCTGCCTCGAGTGCGGTCTGTGCAGGGAGGCCTGCCGGATGGACGTGGACCTGCCCGAGTTCGTGCGACACCTGAGGTCCCTGGCCCGGTCCGAGGGGCAGGGCGAGATGGGGACCCATGGCGGGCTGGTGCACACCTTCGACCGCCTCTGCTCCCACGAGTTCATCGAGCCCGACCTGACCTCCTGGTCCAAGGACGGACGTCTCCGGTTCGACCCCAGGTCGGAAACCGTGTTCGTGGCCGGTTACGCCGGGGCGCTGGAGCAGATCGTCCCCGACGTGGAGTACGACACCAAGGCATCCCCACGGGACGCCGTGCGTATCCTGAACATGCTCGGGATCTTGCCCCAGCTGTTCGAGGCGGAGCGGCCCTCGGGCCACGACCTCTACTACACGGGCGACAACGTGGCCTTCGAACGCCTGGCTTCCATGAACGCCGAGGCCCTGGCGGCCACCGGGGCCAAGCGGGCGGTGTTCGTGTGCCCCGAGACGATGCACGCGTACAGGGACCTCTACCCGGTGGTGACCGGCGAGCCCCTGGGCCTGGAGTGCATCCACGTGATCGAGCTCGTCACCGAGGCCCTGGACGAGGAGAAGGTCGCCCTGCGCATGCTGCCCAACGACTCGGGCCGGGGCGCCATCACCTACCATGACTCCTGCCGCATGGGCAGGATGCTGGGCCTCTACGATGAGCCACGCCTGGTCATCGAGGAGACGGGGGACGCGTTCGTCGAGATGGAGCACAACAGGGGCTACGCCGGCTGCTGCGGCGTGGGCGCTTGGCAGCGCTGCGACCCGGCGTCCCGCCAGCTCCGGCTGGCGCGCCTCGTGGAGGCCCACGAGGCCGGGGCGAACCGGCTGGTGACCCCCTGCTCCCGATGCACGTTCCATTTCAAATGTCAGCAGTGCCATGATGGTGTGGAGGAGACCCCTTCCACCGAGGATGTTGAGATAATCGACCTGGCGACCTACGTCGCTG
>JAUVRF010000422.1 GCA_030597775.1 Methanobacteriota archaeon
CACACCCTGGTCGTGGACCCCATCGACGGCACCTACAACGCATCGGTGGGCATCCCGTTCTACTCGGTCTGTCTGGCCATTGGCAACCGCACCTTCTCCGATGTGGAGGAGGCCATGGTCTACAACCTGGTGAGCGGTGACAGCTACCACGCGGTGAAGGGCCAGGGTGCGACGATGAACGACAGGACCATCAGGACCCGACCCTACAAGGAGGAGGATTCCCTTTACGTCCTCTACTCTGGCAACACCGCATCGGACAGGGCCCACGAGCTCACGAAGAGGCCCAGGAGGGTGCGCTCCCTGGGCTCGGCGGCACTGGAGATGTGCCTGGTCGCGCAAGGGTGCGCCGACCTGTTCTTCCAGGACGGCTATCCCCTCCGGATCACCGACCTGGCGGCACCGGGACTGATCGTCCGAGAGGCGGGAGGCGAGCTGTTCACCTCAGCGTGCGAGATGCTGGAGATGCGGATCAGCCTGGAGGACCGCAAGGAGATCCTGGCCGTTGGGGACGCATCCGCCCTCGACCGGCTTTACTTGGCAGCAATGAACGAGGCTTGTGATACAGGGGGTTCATGAAATGGTGGACAAGGCTCCCAAGGTGGAGTCCCCGAAGGTGGTGGGACTGGTGGCGAACCTGGGCCAGGACCGGGCTCTGGCCGCGATCGAGAAGGCCCTCAGGGTGCTGGAAGGTCACAAGGGCCTCGACCTGGTCATCGAGGACCGCCTGGCCCGTCGCCTGGGCAAGGAGAAGGGCGTCCCCCAGTCGAAGATGGATGTCGACATGCTCGTGATCGCCGGTGGCGACGGGACCATCCTGCACGCCCTACATATGACCAACGCCCCAGTGCTCACCATCAACACTGGCGCCGTGGGTTTCCTGGCAGAGCTGGGCGTGGAGGAGATCGACCGGGGGATCAAGTTGGTCCTCTCGGGGGATTACCTCCTGGACGAGCGCATGCGCTTGAAGTGCACTGTGAACGGCAGGAGGCAGCTGGACGCGACGAACGAGGTTGTGGTCCACACCGCTGCCGTCAGCAAGATGATGACCCTGGAGCTCTCCATCGACGGCAACTACGTGGACACCATCCGGGCCGACGGCCTGATCGTCGCGACGCCCACGGGCTCCACCAGCTACGCCCTCTCGACGGGGGGACCCATCCTCGACCCCCGGGTCAAGGCGATGGTGCTCACTCCCATAGCCCCCTTCAACCTTCACTCTCGGCCCATGGTGATCCCCGCCGACAGCGTGGCCCAGATATCCACGACCGAGCAGCACTATCCGGGCCTGGTCGTTATCGACGGCCAGCACGAGGTCCACTTCCGCCAACGGACCACGGTGGAGCTTACCAAGTCCGACATGTCCGCTTACTTCGTCCGGATGGGCGAGGGGTTCTACGAGAAGCTACGACGAAAGTTCATCAGCCATTATCCGTGTGATGTGATTGAAGATTAACAAGAAGGTACCCAAGAGAGTGAGGCCCAAGCCAGGGGGCTCCGTCCGGGCGATCAGGAAGGACGCATTAAGGCTCATGCTCGAGTCAAGCCGGGGTTCCCTTCCCAACGAGTTCGGGGGCATCCTGCGGGCATACGACGGCATCATAACGGAGGTGATGGTCCTGCCCGGGACGGAGCAGGGCGCCAGGGCGGCGCTCTTCAGGTTCTCGAACCTGCCCTCCGACAGGAGCGTCGTGGGCACGGTCCACTCCCACCCCTCGGGCAATTACTGGCCCTCCGGGGCCGACCTTGAGCTCTTCGACCGCTTCGGATCGATCCATCTCATATGCGGGCATCCCTTCACCATCGATTCCTGGCAGGCCTACGACGGGCGGGGCCGTCCCCGACGGATCGAGGTGATCCCCTAGCCCTGGTCGGGCATCCTGGCACGATTCTACGTTCGACAAACAAGACCAAAAACCTTTTCTCCATGTGCAGACCTTGACAGGAACGGCAGGTGCCGAGTGCCGTGACTGTCGAACCCTGGATATATCTGGCGATAATCGCCATTGCGATCCTTCTATACTTCTCCGCACGTTTCTCTGGAGCAGAGACCGCCATCACTGCGATCGATTCCGTCGAGGTCGCCGAGCTGGTCTCCGAGGATAAGAAGAACGCCAAGTACCTCGTGTTGATCAAGAAGGACCTTGACCGGACCATCGTCGCCGTCCTGATCGGCAACAACCTCGTCAACGTCATAATCTCCGCCCTCACCACCCTGGTGGCCGCCACCCTCCTGGGCAACATCGGCGTCAGCATCGGCGTGGGGGTCCTGACCCTCGTCCTGCTCATCTTCGGAGAGATCACACCGAAGGCGTACGCCGTCGACAACAGGGTCCGAAGGTCCCTGAAGGACGCCCGGTGGCTCTACTACTCCACCCGGGTGCTATCGCCCCTCATAACCGGGTTGATAGCCATCAGCAGGGGCATACTCCGACTCGTGGGAGCCACGGACCATGAGGCCAAGTACCTGCTGGTCTCCGATGACCACGTCCGGCAGCTCACCAGCCTGGGTGTTGAGCAGGGTACCATCGAGGACGTGGAGCAGGACATCATCGAACGGGCCCTGGACTTCGGCGAGGTGAAGGTGAGGGAGATAATGGTGGACCGGG
>JAUVRF010000048.1 GCA_030597775.1 Methanobacteriota archaeon
GCCAGGCATCTCACGACCGCTTCCCGAGCAGTGGTAGCACGGCCCTCCCGGTGAACAGAAGAAACAACGGCCAGAACCCCCGCACAGGGGGCAGGTGGCCCACTTCTCGACCTCCTCCCCCCTCTCCTTGAACGCATCGACAAGGTCGGTGTCCGCGCAGGTCCCGCACAACCCGTGCTCGGCCTCCGGGCCCAACTCCTCCCCGCACTCGGCGCACTGTGCCACGGCATCACCTCGGACCGGAAATCGATGTGCGGGTTATATACGTTTGGCGGCACGGCCCCGGAACGAGTAAGCGTAAAAGATTAAATCCGAGGGGTCCCATTGGCGCTCGGGAGGGTAAACATGTCCTTATACACCCATATCCAGACTGGTGACTGGAAGTCCGAGAAGCATGTGCCGGCGATAGAGTGCCCCGACAAGGTGGCCTCCGGCGAGAGGTTCGACGTGACCGTCAGCCTTGGGAAGGCAGCAGATCATCCCAACACCACCGAGCACCACATCCGGTACATCCGGGTGTTCTTCAAGCCCGATGACGAGAAGTTCGTCTACAACATCGGCAACTTCGACTTCGCTGCCCACGGAGAGTCCGTCGAGGGGGCCAACGAGGGTCCCGTGCACACCCATCACGCGACCGCGTTCCACATGGCCACCACGAAGCCAGGGACCCTACACGCGGTCTCGTTCTGCAACATCCACGGCCTCTGGGAGTCCAAGAAGCACATCGATGTGGATTAGGCCCTAGGCCCCTCGGTCGACGGGTTTTCGGGCGCTCACCTTGGCGCTCCTCACCATGTCCAGCTCGGAGTAGCTGGACTCCTCGACGACCTCGACATCCGAGAAGCCAGCCTCCTCGATGTACCGCAGGTAGTCCTCCCTCATGGAGGCCCCCGCGACGCAGGACACGTACTCGTAGATATCCTCCTTCACGTCCTCGGGGAGCTCTCCCGTCAGCACGATGTCGGAGACCATCAGACGGCCACCCGGCTTGAGGACACGGAAGGCCTCTCTGAACACCGCTGGCTTGTCGGGGGAGAGGTTGATGACGCAGTTGGAGATGATCACGTCCACCGTGGCGTCGTCCACGGGCAGGGCCTCGATCTCGCCCTCGCGGAACTCCACGTTGTCGTACGGGCTCTCCTCGGCGTTCCTACGGGCCAGGTCCAGCATCTCCCTGGTCATGTCGACCCCGATCACCCTACCGGTGGGGCCCACCTTGCTGGCCGCCAGGAAGCAGTCGATGCCCGCACCCGAGCCGAGGTCCAGGACGGTCTCGCCCTCCTCGAGGGCCGCGATGGCAACGGGGTTACCGCAGCCCAGGCCCAGGATCGCTCCCTCGGGCAGGTTGGCCAGCTCCTCGGGCCTGTAGCCCACCATCACGCTGACGGCCTTCGACTGGTCCATCCCGCCGCCGCAGCATGACGATGAGGTCTCGCAGCACGGATTCGCCTTCTTCTCCGCTGCCATGCCGTAACCGGCCTTGACGGCCTCCTTGATCTCCTTCTCGTCCATGTTATCGCACTCCTTCTGGCTACAGGATGTCCTTGATGGCGGGTCCCAGGAACTCCCGGACCATGTTCGACAGCTCCTCGGTCCTGATGAGGGTGATGCAACAGGGCTTACCGTCCCGCTCCATCACCGAGATCGCCAGCTTGTCGCCCGCCTTGAGGCCCAGTTTCTCCCTTATGGCCTTTGGCAGCACCATCTGACCCCTGTCATCGATGGTGGCCACCGCCTCCACGGAGAACTTTCGACCCATCGGGCGCGCCGCATTGGCGTTCGGTCCACAGCATTCCTCTTCGGTCACGGTCTCACCGATAACGGGATGTCGCTCTGATTATTTATATTTTTCTGAATTCTCTGAATTATCAGAAACGTCAGATAGGCGAGAAGGCGCCCTCTAGCATGGGGATCTCCCAAGGGACCACGCTCGCTCAGAGGGCCTGGCGAAGGCGCTCTGCCCTGTCCTCTCGCCCCTCGATGTTCAGGCGGTCGAGGGCACCGACGATGGCGTCCACTCCCGCCACGTGGGCGGCGTAGGCGTCGGCGGAGTGCTCGTCGTTGTATCTGAGGAAGGTGAGCGAGGTGAGGGCCAGCAGCGCGGACAATGGCCTGGAGGGGCTGGTCCGCAGGTGGTAGGCCTCGTGGGCGACCACGGCCCTCAGCTGATCGTCGTCCAGCTGCTCCAGAAGGCCCACGGAGAGGTAAACGGTGCCACGGTATGCCAGTGCCCGCACCCTCTGGGTGTCCAGGACCACGATGCGGACGTCGAACTCATCCTCCAGGTCAGCAAGGGCATCGAACTGTCCCAGGGAGGTGTTCTCCAGTCGGGACGCGTTGAACTGCCGGAGGAGGGTGATGACGGCCGCACCCGCCAGGACCAGGCCAAGGTATCCCCAGACCCAGGCGGACATGTAGCACTCCATGGACAACAGCGAGGAGGATATGACCACCGTCAGGGTCACCTGGGCGCCCACGAGGGGCTTGAACCCCCTGTCCATGTAGAAGGCCACGAACAGCAGGGCCGTCACTGCCGCAAGCACGATTATCGGGATGAGGATGCCTGCTGCCGAAAGGCAGACGTAGCAGCCCTGGATGCTGTTCATCGTACCTCGTTCTCCTTCCGTACCTTGCCCAGGGCGCTCAAGGTGGCGTCGCCGAAGGTCTCGAAGAGGCTGTCGATCACCCGCTCGGAGATCCTGAGACCCACCTCATCGCGTCCACCCACGGGGGAATAGATGTACCTCATGCGAGGTCCACCCTCGTCCAGCCTCCGTTCGACGAAGCTGGACTTGACCAGGCGGTCAAGGGTGCCAGCGACGACGGCGTGGGAGAGGTTCTCAAGATCCTCCGATATCTGGGCCGAGGTCATGTCGCCCTTCTCCCAGAGCAGTTCCAGGATGCGGACCTCGTTGGGACTGAAGAACTTGGTCAGTCCCTCCTTTTGGAGATTGATCCGCTCTAACTTCACCATCTCTTACGCTCAGTGTAAAGGTCCTATATGAAGATTATCCTGGAATTATTGTTCTCATATGTGTTTACGGCAGGCGTAAACTAATAATAGGGGGAGGTGTATTCGTTTACGTTTGGTGTAAACCATGCTACTCCGGATACTAGGTAAGTCACTGGCGAGGCGCCGCGGACGGATCGCCTTCGCCGTCATCTCCGTCGTGATGGGCGCTGCGGTCATCACCGCCCTGTTGGCAGTCTCCATGGATGTGGAGCAACAGGTGGCCGCCGACTTCCGCAAGTACGGTGCAAACCTTGTCGTTGTCCCCCAGTCCGACACCATCGAGGTTGGATTCCCCGGTGTGACCTTCGGATCCGTGACCGAGCAGGGTTACATCGAGGAGGAGGATGTCTGGCGCATCATGCGGATCTCCTGGCGTACCAATATCCTGGGCTTCGCTCCATTCCTCTACTCGGTGGTGCGTGCCGACAGCGAGACGGCTTCCCAGGACGTCGTGCTGGCCGGCACCTACTTCGATCGGGATGTCGAGATACTCGACCGGTACTCGTCCTCTGACCCCGAGGCGATCACGACCGGCGTCAGCGTGATAAACGCCTGGTGGTTGTCCAAGGGTAAATGGATCGATCGGTCGGACGATTACCGGAGCGCCCTGGTGGGGGTCAACGTGGCTGACAAGATGGGCCTGGAAATTGGCGATACCTTCACAATTTCCTTCAAGACCCACGGTGATGGGAACATGACCACCTCTGAAATAACCGTGGTCGGTTTGGTCGAGACGGGCGGCAACGAGGACAACCAGGTCCTGGTCAACCTGCAACTCGCCCAGGACATGACCAACAGGTCCGGAAAGGTGCATACCAGACAGGTCGACGCCCTGTGCACCGGATGTCCCGTGGACACCTTTGCCGAGGAGATCGAGGGCGAGATAGACTACGTGGAGGCCCGGACCGTGAAGCAGCTGGTCTCCGCTGAGATGAGCATGCTGGGCAAGTTCGAGGGCATGATGGCCATGGTGACCATGGTGGCCATGGCCGCTTCCGTGCTGGGCGTGACCACAACGATGACGACCTCCGTCATCGAGCGACAGAAGGAGATCGGACTGATGAAGAGCGTGGGAGCCGAGCGACGCAAGATCTCCCTCCTGTTCCTATCCGAGGCGGCCGTCATCGGCACCATCGGGGGTGTCCTTGGCTTCGTCGCGGGTGTCTTCCTTGCAAGGTCCATAGGCCTTTCCGTCTTTGACACGGCCGTGAGCACGAACATCCTGCTCCTTCCTGTGGCCATCGGCATATCCGTGGCCGTGGCCGTCGGTGCAAGCATCCTTCCCGTCAGGCGGGCACAGGCCGTCGAGCCCGCGGTCGTGCTGAGGGGTGAGTGAGCATGTCGGCGGGCATAATATCGGCGCAGGGCCTGACCAAGGTGTACGGAGGGGGCACCAGGGCCCTGGATGGCGTGACCATAGATATCGAGGAGGGGGAGTGGACCTCTATCGTGGGACCCTCTGGTTCCGGGAAGACCACCCTTCTCAACATCCTGAGCTGCCTTGACTCCCCCACAGACGGAGAGGTCATCATCGACGGCACCACCGTGACGGGCCTTCGCCAGGACGACCTGACCGTCTTCCGCAAGAAGAACATAGGCCTCATCTTCCAGCAATATCACATGGTACCATACCTCACGGCACTGGAGAACGTGATGATGGCCCAGTACTTCCACAGCATCGTGGACGAGGAGGAGGCCACGGATGTTCTCCGTGGTGTGGGAATGGGACACCGGCTCCAACACCTCCCCAGACAGCTTTCCGGGGGCGAGCAACAGCGGGTCTGTATAGCGCGCGCGCTGGTCAACGAGCCCGCGATCCTCCTGGCGGACGAGCCCACGGGCAACCTTGACCAGGAGAATGGACGCATCGTCCTGGAACTGATCCGCTCCCTTCAGAAGGAGGGTCGGACCATCATCATGGTGACTCACAATCCAGAGATCTCCCAGTTGGGGGATCGCATCATCGAGATCGTGGATGGCAAGGTCAGATCGGACCAACGGACCAGAGAGGAATGAAAATGTCAAAGCGCAGGAGAAGGAACCAGAAGGTCAGCAAGAGGGAGCAGGAGCTGGCACGCCGACAGGATCGGATGGATCAGATGAGGAAGTTGATCATCCCCGCGGTCCTCATCGTCATCGTGGCATTCGGTATCGTGATCGCCATGGGGAGCGATAGCTCCGATGGCCCCGAACCCACCGACTCTGTTTATGTGAACGATAACAACGAGATCGAGATCGATGCGAGCGAGGTCACTAGCTCGGCCAGGTTCTACAGCTACGATGTTGCGGGCACCGAGGTCAGGTTCTTCGCCGTGAGGGGTACGGACGGCAATGTCCGGATCGCCCTGGATGCTTGCGACGTGTGCTACAGCGTGAAGAAGGGCTACCGTCAGGCAGGGACCAACATGAAGTGCAACAACTGCGGCAACGAGTACGCCACTGACGGGATAGGGACCGAGAACATCCAGGGCGGTTGTTGGCCCAGCTACGTCCCCATGAGCGAGGAGGCGGGCAAGATCCTGGTGGCCACGAAGGGCCTGAGGGACAAGAAGTTCATGTTCTAGTGGTAAATGGGATAATAGGCGATCGAGGACCAGGCGGATGGGTACCGTGGGCCGAGGGGCCTACGCCCTCTGGGTCATTCCTGGCGCGTCATCCGGTATGTCCCGGGGGAACTCGAGGATCAGCTCCTCGATCCTCACGTTCCACTCCTCCTTGAACTGGTTGAGCCGGACCCGGACCTCCTCCGGGTCCTCGGAATAGTAGAGATAGTAGTAACCACCCTCCTTCCGGTTCCTCTGCTGCTTGTAGACCAGCTTGCTCGACTGGAGCGACCTCAGGAACCTGTAGGCGGAATTGGATGACCTTCCCAATCTCTCCCCAACCTGGATGGCCGTGAGGCCACCCTCTTTGAGGAGAAGCCTGTAAACCTGGACCTCGCAGGGCGTCAGGTTGTAAACGCACTGCAGAAGGTCCTCGCAGTGCTCAAGGTGGGCCATTATCGATATCGGGGTCTTTGCCATCTGTGGGCAATAAGTGACCAATCTTACTTATAGATAGCGCCAGGCTGGGTTTTTCACGGAATTTGAAAAACCGTAACATATATGTTGTAGCGTGTGGTTACGGTTTTTTAAAAAGTATGGAAAATCGTTCGGGGACATTGGTTCAAATGTGCGCATCGGGTGGTCGAGGCGGTAGGGCGAGGTATCTCTCATCTTCTATATCGCGGGTATTTTACACTCGCGTATCACCCATGGTCCAGGACCGTCCAGTGATTTCTTGTACTCCCCTCTCCGGTCGGGCGGAGCCGCCGTACCGACCTCTACCGGGGGACCGAGGCCTTCGGATCGCCCGGAGGTCAAGGAGGTTTAACGCATGAAGAAGAGGTTGTACCGGGTCCTGCACTCGCCCTTCGAGTGCACCTGTGCTGAGATGATAGAGGTATTCTCCGGGAATGCGGACGCCGGCGTCCTTCTCGTGGAGGACGGCATCTACCACGCCGTCCATCCCGGGAACCGGGAGAACCTGAAGAAGAGGAACCTGACCGTGTACGCACTGGACCTTTGCATGAAGGCCAGGGGCTACGGGGACTTCAAGAGCGATGATGTCGAGGTCGTCGACACCCAACGGGCGGTCGAGCTGATGATGGATGAGTACGAAGGCGTGCTCAGGATGTGAGGTGAGACTATGGGAAAGAACCTTACGATCTTGCTTTTTTCCGGCGCCATGATGAGCATGGAGGCCAACGTGGCCGTTGCCCTGGGAGAGAAGGCCTTGGACATGGGCCATAACGTGAACCTGTTCCTGTTCGGCGAGGCAGTTACCGCCGCCCTCAAGGACCAGACCCCGAAGCGATTCCCCAGCCTCAGCGAGGACCTGGGAAGGATGGTGGGCAAGGGGCTCAAGATAGCGGTGTGCAGCACCTGCTGCATTGGTAGAGGCATCCAGCCTGGCTACCTGATGCCAGGCGCCAAGATCGGCAGTCTCACCGAGGACTTCACCGACTTCATGGAGGAGGCCGACACCCTGTTGATGCTGGGGAGGTGAACAAGATGGTCAAGAGCATGCTGACGATAATCAAGTCCGCCCCCTACGGGAAGGAGGACGCCTTTGCAGGGCTGCGCTTCAGCCTGTCGCAGATAGCCGCCGGGATGATGGACGTGTGTGACACCATCCTCGTCGAGGATGGGGTGTACAACATCAAGCTGGGCCAGGACACGAGGGCGGTCAGGATGCCCTCGAACCTCGAGGCCACCCAGGACCTGCTGGACCTGGATGGCAAGGTCTACTGTGTGCGTGAGCACCTCGAGGAGAGGGGTATCCCCCTCGATGACATACTGGACGAGATCGAGATCATATCATTGGCGGAGGTGGCCGCTATCGCGGAGACCTACGACGCGTTCGCGACCTATTGAGAGTGAGCAAGGAGGTAGTGGAATGGACGTAACGGTGGATGAAACCCTTGACTGCAAGGGGCTCTCATGCCCCATGCCGATAGTCAAGCTGGCTAAGAAGATGAAAAAGGAGATGAGCTCAGGACAGGTCCTAATGATGGAGGGCACGGATCCTGGCTCAAAGACCGACGTGCCCAAGTGGTGTGACCGCAACAGCCACGAATTCCTCGGTATGGAGGAAGAGGGTGGCGTGCAGATGTTCTACATCAGGAAAGGATAGTCTGGGGGAAGTACAACCCATGGAAGATGATGAGCCAGAGATCAAGACAGAAGGGGCGCCACAGACGGCCGAGGTCGAGGTCCCCGCAGCCACGCCTGCACCCGCCGTTGCGACGGCGGCGGTGGAGAAGGAAGAGCCCACCATCCTGGGAGAGCTCTACAGTACCTTCTTTGCCAAGAGCTGGGAGATGTGGATCGGGGCTTGCATCCTTGCCTTCATGAGCGTCGTCCTGTTCCTGATCGCCTCGCCCTGGGGGTCCTCCGGGGGTCTTGGCAACATAGGTGCCAATATCCTCGACTGGATGGGGATGAACTTCTCCGAGTCCGCCCCCAATGGGGTGACCGCGATACGGGACCACAGGTACGCGATGCTGTCGGTCATGATGATCGCGGGTGCATTGGGTGCCGCGTTGATGTCGAAGGAGTTCGCCATCCGCGTTGCCCCCGCTGGCGAGCTGGTCAAGGGCCTCGTGGGAGGTCTGCTGATGGGCGTCGGAGCCGTTCTCGGCCTTGGCTGCACCATCGGCGGATTCTACTCCTCATGGCCGGCCCTTTCGGCCGCTGGCCTGGTGTTCCTGCCCGCCCTGGTGGTGGGAGTGTTCCTGGGGGTCAAGTACCTCCTTTGGGAGATGGAGGAGAGACCCGGATGGAGCATGGGCAAGTCGTACACCGCCCTTGCCTGCGCCACCGAACGGACCTCGTTCCAACCCGTTGCGGGGGTCATTGTGCTCCTCGTCGGGGCCCTCTTCGTGTTCTGGTACGACCTGGCCACCGAGTGGGTCCTCGTCGGGTTCATCCTGGGAGGCCTGATCATCGGCTTCGTCCTCCAGCGATCGAGGTTCTGTATCGTGCGGGCCCTGCGCGAGCCATTCCTGGGCGGCGACAGCAAGCCCGCAGTGGCCATCATGGCCGGCATCCTGGTGGCAATGGTGGCCTTCGTGACCATCAAGTACCTGGGCCTCGGGTCCGAGACGGCGATGGTTTCAGCTAGCTTCTGGATACCCGCCCTGGTCGGAGGTATAATCTTCGGCTTCGGCATGCTCATCGCCGGCGGTTGCACCGTGGGCGCCACCTGGCGCGCGGGTGAGGGTCACGTCAAGTTGATGCTTGCCCTCGTCGGCATCTTCATCGCGATGCCCCTAACGGCGGAGTACATCAAGCCCGGGTTCATGGCCGGCCTTCCCGAGAGCATGAGACAGGAGATCTTCCTGCCCCACGAGATCGGTTACACCGCCTCGGTGCTTCTTATGCTACTTGTGTTGTTCACTTGGTATTACATCGTCAAGTGGAACGAGAGAACTGGAAAACTAACTGCATTTTGAAACTATGAGGAGGTAAATATTATGGAAAAAGACGGACCAATTGCGGTTCTGATAA
>JAUVRF010000275.1 GCA_030597775.1 Methanobacteriota archaeon
GAGGTCGGCCCCCGCTTCAGCGACGTCGATACCGAGGAGTGCTCCTTCCATGACGGTGAGTGCGGGAACACCGGCCAGGACGACGTGGCCGCCTGCGGTTCCGGACAGGGTTGTTGCTAGAGAAGTGTGGCCAGGCCCTCGATCTGTGCCCCTTTCGGGACCAGCTCTAAATACTCTCTCTCTGAATAGCTGATCGATCCAATGGAACCTTCGAGTATTATCGTTATTGTCATGGCGGTCCTGGCATCTGGCGGTGCCGCCACCGGCGCATTCATGATGGCCGATGGGTCTGAATGGGTGGGCCACCATTACGGAATGATGGGTGGCTCTGCCGGCATGATGTCGGATCACGACGAGGAGTGCTCCGGTTACGACGGGGAGCATCCCGAGGACTGCCACGAGGAGTGGGACGAGCATACCGAGGAGTGCGAGGAGCACTTCGAGGAGGACTGTCCCTACCACTTCGAGGGCACGGGCCGCGGCTACGGCGGCGGTTGCTAGGCCAGGGTCCGAAATGGTGGATCTGGCCGCTCACTGGAGCGGCGGACACGGTTTGTCGGCGTAGGAGCAGACGATGCAGCAGTCGCCCGGCTCGGGCGTGATCCACTTGCCGCACTCGGAACAATCGAGGGCCACTTTGCAGTGGTTGGTTGGCATCTCCAACTGGTACGACTCCCCGCAGTGGGGGCATGTGAGGATGGCCGTCGTGTCCACCATGGTATCTCTCCGGTGTCCTGATGCGTTCCAGTCCCATGTCGTTTTCCCCTTATTCCCCTTATCGGCCCGGGTCGTTCGCGGTCCCCCGGTGCCAAGGGCGTCGCGGCATCGTCTCCCGTCCCGACCAGAACCACATCGGGTTCCCATAAATATCACTCTCGGGGGGCCTATTCTTTTCCTCCAGTGGTTATTACCGGGGATAATGTCGACGACACCGATATGAACTCATACCGGCAAGGGACCCGAGGTCTCGGGGACACTGTAATGAGCTATATGAAGTGTGATGGTTGTGGCGAGTACGCCATGGCCATCCTGAAGTCGGACACAGGGGAAAGACAGGTCTGCCTGGATTGCCTGGATGACCCCGCGCACGAGGGCGCCTCCCGTCGGTACGTGTGCTCCGTGGCGGGCTGCAAGAACACACCGGAGTTCCTGGCCGCCCTGGAGAACGAGGAATGGCGGTCGCTCCTCGTCTGCGAGATGCCTTTTTCTCACGTCAAGGACGACATAACCTCGTTCCTGTCCTTGCCCAGATGGCTCACCAACGGGAAGGATCTCTCCGCGTCCGAGGAGGGCGTGGTCATCGAGATCGAGTTCGGACAGGACATGGAGGGTTGAGGTCCGGTTGGCGGTCTGGTCCTAACCACTGCCCTCGCGCCTCGCCTTGGCCTTCTCGCTGGCCTCGGTGATGTGCTGGTAGGCGTCGTGGGCCACGTGGCGCCGGTACACCCGGAGGCACCATATGCTGCAGAAGTGGAGGGTGCGGCCAAGGCCCCCGTCGTACCTGGCCGCCTCGTCGGGATGGTGGATCTCCATGCCGCACATCGCGCATATGTCGGGAGAGTCGGTGGACATCCTCATCGGCCTGTTGCAGAATGGACAATCGCCGTCGTCCGTCTCGTCGGGGCCGTGATAGACCTCGTAGCACTCGTGCCTTGGTATGCTAGCTCCTCCATCCGTTGGTCGTGTCGTGCTTCATGATGAACACAACATATACATGTTTTCCACCTGATGGACCGTCGGACCCACGATCGTGGGGGTGGTCACGTGCGGGCCTTGAAGTACTCGCCCATCAGCTTGCGCTGGGATTTTCTGAGCATCTCGGAGACGGTGGAGTTGGACACGTCGAACTCCCTGGCCAGCTCCACGAGGGTGATGCGCTTGGGGTCGTCGAAGTAGCCCTTCTCCATGGCGTACCGGAGCATGTCCTCCTGGCGGGAGGTGAGGATCTCCTGCGTCTCCAGGGTGGCCAGCTTGACCAGTGTGATGTCGTGGCCGTGGTCCTCCATGTTCGACACCAGCCTCTCGAGGGTCTGCCTGTCCCCGGCGACCACGGGCTGGACGAGCCTGCCGTCCTTGTCCATGACACCGCTTATCTGGAAGACCCCCGTTCCGATGGCGGAGCAGCAGCCCAGGCACTCGTCCGTCGTGATGGCGCCCTTGATGCGCCCCGGGGCGACAATCATCAGGTCCTCGTCCTTCAACGCGGGGTTGGACCGGAGCTCCTCGAGCACCTTCTCTGACGTGTCGGGCCCCACCTCGACCGCCACGAAGACCTTGCAGCAACACTCGTCGTCCTGGAGCCAGTCGAGCACGGTGATCTGGGCGTCGTACCTGTTGATTATCTCCTCTTTCCAGGCGGTCGGTGCCTTGAACGCGATCTTGGCCTCTAGCGTGTCGATCCCTCCGAGATGGGTGCGTCAATGCGCTTGCTCGCAAAGGTTGGATTTGACCCTTCGGTATTAAGGAGGTTGGTATCGTTTTTGTCCTAGGCGGGATCCTCCCCCGGAGCGAGGCCCAACTGCTTCTCCCACTGGCTGACCTTGTACTTCCTGTAGAAGTAGTAGAACATAAGGGCCGCCTGGATGGTTATGATTATGAATAATATGAGTAGGGCTGGGCTCTCTTGGTACAGTTCGGTGCCGACCCGGGTCATGAACGCTACAACGATAGCGATGGTGAAGGAACCAGCAGCTACGGCAGTTATGACCAGGTCGGCTCTGAGGCCGACTAACTTGCCGATGATGGACATGTTCATGCCCCCCGAGCCCTGGATCGGGATGAGCAGCGCTCCGAAGATCACCCACCACGATGCCTTCTTGTATTTCGGGTTGGCCTCGATATTCTTCCCGGCCTTCTCCTCCAACCATATGAAGATCCTTCCTATGAGGGGGATCTTATGGAGGATTACGAACCACCAACATATCCACATCGAGAGAATGAGGTCGACCATGGTCACGGTGAGCGCCATGGTCAGGCCGCCGAAGCCATCGATCATGCCCAGGGGGACGATGGTGCCCGTCCCCATTGGAGGCACGAGGAACAGGACAGTCAGCTCCATCCATCTCGAGGCCATGCTGGCACCGTAGATCAAATAGACGGACCCGTAGAAAGCGGCGTAGATGCCAGCGGGAAGGAACATCTTCGCCAGGATGTGGTACCAGTGGTCCCCGTCCAGCTCGCCTCTGCCGAGGGACTCTTTCCAGGTCTTGGGAGGTTTCGGTTCTCTATTCGCCACCATAGCTCCCTCTAACCTAGGTTAGTATCTATATTATTATAAACTATTTGACGGATAGGGAATGAATATGGCATCGATATTGAGCTCATCAGGACGTGCTCACGCCTTCTGGGCCATCTCGCGCTCCCACATGCGGATCTTGAAGCGTCGGTAGACGATCCAGAAGAGGCACAACCCCTGGATCACTGCGAAGATGAACACGATGAAGTAGCCGATGCCCAGCTCGAGCAGGTAGCGTCCTACATTCGCGAAGAAGGCAACGAAGAGGGCGATGGTGAGGGAACCTGCGACCACGGCGGTGATGACGGTGTCGGCCCGAAGGCCTATCAGCTTGCCGACGACGGACATGTTCATGCCGCCCGAGCCCTGGATAGGGATCAGAAGGA
>JAUVRF010000012.1 GCA_030597775.1 Methanobacteriota archaeon
CGACGCAACTTGCCGGGAATGCGGCCCAGGCGGGTCTTTCCGTCGGCGCAGACGATGCGGATCTTGGAGGCACCCAGCAACTGCTCGGCGATGGCGAATATCTCACCCTTCTCGCGCCTCGGGGTACGGACCCTGACGTAATCGGCCACGCCCGACAGGATTTGGGCATCGATCTTGTCATCCAGGGATGGTCTCCTTGGCATTTTTGAGGCTCCTCGGCCTCGAAGGTCCTGTTTCCTATTAAGGATTGTGGTTACTGGACTGGTGTGCTGGATACCCCAAACGGGAGCCCAAGGGGCCCCTGTCGGTGGGCCTATCCTTGGTCCCTGCGCCGTCCGATCAGGCCCGCGGCACCCGCCGTGGCCAGCAATGCGAGGGCAGCTCCCATTCCAGGACTCTCCTCGGCGATGGTGAGGGTCTGCTGGTCCCAGGCGTTGTTGGTCTCGTCGGATTCGGCCAGGACGTTCCCGGGGTCCACCTCGAGGCGGACGACCTTGTCCCCCGAGCCCTTGACCTTCCACTCCAGGGTGAATGAGTGGCTCTTGCCCGGCTGGACACCCGTCAGTTCCGTGGCCGTTGCCAGGACCTCGCTTCCAGACGTGAGGGCGACCTCGAAGTTGTTGGCGACGGCGTAGCCGTTGTTGCGGACGGTGACCTTGACCTTGGCGACGGTGCCGGGCTCCACCTGGGTCTTGACCCACTCCACGGAGACGATCTCCAGGTCGGCGCGGTTCTCCACCGTTATCTCCATGTACATCCGGTCGTTGCGGTTCCCGCGGGTGTCGCAGGTGTTGATGGCGATGGACGTCAACCCGTTGGACATTTGGGTGGTGTCCAGGTTGTAGTACCACTCGTCGTTAGAGAAACTCATCGCCACCGGTTCCGCCCCACCCACCCGTACCATCACGCAGGAGGTGTCCAGGTGGGGGTCGGTGACGTTCACACGGATCCGGTAGGTGCCCCACTTGGTGCCCGGCGAGGAGAGGAACATGACGTAGGGCTCGTTGTTGTCCACGTCCAGCATCAGGGGTTCCGATCGAGAGGACTGGTCCCACTCGTCGGCGGCCCAGACCTTGAGGTACCGCATGCCGTCCTCCATGTTCCGGGTGTCCAATATGACCTCGAAGTCCTCGCCGGTCCAGGCCATCATGGTGGCGTTGTCGTCGTCGCCGTCCACAACGATGTACACCCGATCGGTGTCCAGGTATGCATCCGACACCACGGCCGTCAGGGTGTAGTACCCCGACACGTTCCCTCCCGTGGAGGTGATATGGCTCATGGGGGGGTTGTTGTCCACCTGTAGCACCAGCTCCTCCGATTCCTGGGTATGGGCGGAGAGGTCGGTGGCGATGATGTACACCCCGTGGTCGCCGTCGGCCATGGTGGTGGTGTCGAACTTGTAGGAGTAGGTCCCATCGCCGTCGTGGTCCATCCTGGTCCGGTTCAGGACATCGCCGTCGAAGACCGCCCAGACGGCGTTGGTGTCCATGTTGGGCTCGCTTATGTAGATCGTGAGGTCGTAAAAGCCCATCACGTGACCTCCATCGGAGGTGAACATGATGAGGGGCGGTTCGTTGTCGACATCGATGGTGACCCCGTCAGAGACGGTCTCGTGACCCAGCATGTCGATGGCCCGGACAGTCAGGTTGTACGAACCGTTCCACCACTCCTCCGCCACGGTGTCCAGCACGTAGGTGAAGGTGCTCCCCGACCCCTCCATGGACCGGGCGTCGGACATGTTCCCGTCGATGATGAGCACCACGGTCGAGGCGTTCAGGTTGTCGTCCACCACCTCGGCGGTGACGGTGTACCCACCGGTGACCACACCAGCGCCGGGGTCCTCAACGATGATGACAGGGGCGGTGTTGTCAACAACGATCTCCAGGGATGTGGTGGAGTTGTATTCAAGGGGGTCCTCTATCACCAGATTGATGGTGTGTGCCCCGTCGGTGAGGGGGGTGGTGTCGATGGTGGCCTCGTAGTACGTGCCAGAGGTCATGGTTAGGGGGTTGCAGCACACGCCCTCGTCGATGCCGTACTCGACAGTGCCGGGGCTGTTCTCCCACGTAACGGACAGGTTGAGGACGTACTCTCCTGAGACGAGCCCGCCTGGGCTCATGAAAACGACCGTTCCAGCCTCCGCGGCCAAGGCAGGCGGGGACAGGCAAAGGCCAAGCACGCCCAGGACCATGATGGCCAGGCATGTGCGCACACGGGTTCTTGGGGTCCACGACATGGAAGGTCCCTCGATGGCGCGTGGCAGTGTGAATGGGGACCCGTTCTGGTCCCAGCATCACCGCTCGCGCTGGGAGAATCACTGGACGGGACGTATTAAATGGTTTTGACACGTTTCTCACGAGTTGGGCCTGGCCGCAGTTTATTTATGCCCTCCCTACAATATCTTGAGCCGGACGACACGGGGTGCCCCTCATGACCAACCGGATTAACCTCAAGGACGCTGACTCTGGCGCTGTTATCGCCATGGATGTAGAGGACGACACCCTCATGGAGGAGATCATCGAGAGCGCCGCCTCTTTCTGGAACAAGGACCCCGGAGCCTACGTGGTCCGTTCCGGCGATCGTATTCTCAGGGGCTCCACCACCTTCGGCGAGTCCCTCATCGCCTCGGGGGACCAGCTGGAGCGCACACCAGAGCCCGAGGGGGGGTAGAAAGAGAGGAGAGAGGGCCTAGCGCTTGCCCTTGATCTTCAGCTCGAAGAGGAGCATCTTGTCCCACTCCACCTTGTGCTCCAGCTTCTTCTCGGTAAGGTACTCCGAGAGCCGGTTGGTGATGCGGACGATGTCATCGGAACCCGTTGACCTGTAGATGTAGAACTCCGTGGACCGGTCGACGATGGGGAATATCATCCGGACCCGGTTGTTCCGGTTGTACCCCTCGGGCTTCTGTCCCTTCTCCAGGCAGGCGATGTTCTGCTTGAGGAGCATCGTGTCGAACAGCTCGTCGTCGTTCCTCTGGGCGGTCTCGTCCAGGAAGAGTTCGAACAGGCCCGGGAAGGGTTCCAGCAGGTCCTTCCACTTCGTGCCTTTCTTGAACTTGATGTGACCGCTCCTTGGAGCCATTTTGACACCTCTGTCCCGCTCATGCCGCACCGTCCCAATAAAGGTTTGCCCCCTCTCCCGAGAGTATCGACCCTGAAACATGACATGCTCCACGCGCGTGAGACTGAGAGGACAGGGTTTTTCTACATGGTCGATAATTCAAACCGCGTCAGGGGACTCCCTCTTATGAGCCTCAAGGACCTGTTCGATAAGGAGAAGGGTGTACTGCACAAGGCAGAGAAGCGAATAGCACATGCAGAGGATATGCGCAAGAGCAAGGGCGACCGGGTCGCCGGCGATGCCCTCGATAAGGTGCTCGTGCTCTTGGACAACAACTATGCAGTGTACGACCGTCTCAAGGGCGACTTCAGTCGCGTGTACACCCGTCTGGGGGGATTGCTGGAGGCCACGGGCCGGGACAGCTCCGCCGTCAAGGCCTACGACAAGGCCCTGTCCCTGGACGAGGAGAACTTCGACGCCCTGAACGCCAAGGGCATCTTCCTGCTCGAGCACGGCGCGGACGAGGGCGCCATCGCCCTGTTCGACAGGGCCCTGGGACTCAGCCCGTCACACTCGATCACACGCTACAACCGGGTAAGTGCCCTGAAGGGAATGGGCAGAGCCGAGGACGCAGAGAAGGACCTGCGGGCCCTGGTGAGCGACGAACCCCGTAACCTGGAGTACCTCGACTCCCTCATCGACCTGGTCGGTCCAGACACCGAACTTCAGCGTACGAAGGCAGAGCTCCATAGGGACCGGTCCGAGACCGAAGAGGCCGGGGAGGCCCTCGCCGTAGCCCTTGACCTGTCCCCCAAGGACCGGGACCTGTGGCTCCTCAAGGCGGACCTGGCCTCCGACCAGGCCGACGACAGGGCCCAGGTGGAGGCCCTCGAGGGTGCCCTCGCGGCTGGAGGCGCGGCACCGGCCCCCCTCGTTATGCGCCGGCTGGGTCGTGCCCAGATGCGCATGGAGTTCTACATGCAGGCCCTCAACACCTTCGACACCGCCCTGGACCTCGACCCCGAGGAACCCGGCCTGCTCCTCGGTCGTGCCCAGGCCCTTCAGGGGCTCGAGCGGCCCGACGAGGCGGACAGGGCCTACGATATTGCCATGGAGGCGCTGGGGGGGGATGCCACCAAGGACATACTGGTCTCCGCCGCGATGGTGAAGGCGGACGTGGGTCAACACGACCAGGCCTCCGAGCTGCTCGACCGGGCGACGGCCCTCGACCCGGACGACCCCCTCGTCTACAAGGGAAAGGCCGACGCCCTGTCGGCTGCCGGGAACCACGCCGGCGCACTGGAGGCCCTGGAGGAGGCCCTCAGGCTGGACGTGAACGACCTGGACGGATGGGTCAGCATCGTGGAGGTCCTCAAGCACCTGGACGACGACGCCAACCTGGCCCGGTGCGCCAGACGCGTGGTGGAGCTGGACCCGGAACGCAGGGAGGCCTGGTTGGTGCTCGGGGACGCCCTGGGTCGCCAGGACCGGCCCGAGGACGCCATCGAGGCGTACGACTACGCCCTGGCCCTGCGCCACGACGACCCCGTCACCATGGCCAAGCGATTGGAGATGGTGGCCACATCCCAGGACTGGGACGGCGTGCTCGCCTCCGCCGACGACCTGCTGGCGATCGAGCAGGGCCACCTGCGGGCGCTTGAGCTGCGCGCCGAGGCCCTCGAGCGCCTGGAGCGTTACCCGGAGACCGTGAAGGCGTCCGATGCGGTGATCAAGACCGACGAGCGGAACAAGGAGGCCTACATGCGCAAGGCCCGCTCCCTCCACACCATGGGCGAGCCGGACGCGGCTGCCGCATCCCTGCGGGCATCGATCCGCTGGGACAAGGGCCATGTCGAGGCCAAGGTGCTCCTTTACCAGGTCCTTATGGATGCGGGTCACAACCAAGAGGCCCTCGAGGTGCTGGAAGATCTCGTGGAGGTCCAAGGGGACGACCAGCGCCTGTGGATGGACAAGGGCAGGGTGCACCTGCGACTGGAGCAACCAGAGCTGGCCAAGAGGTCCTTCAGCCACGCGCTGGAGATAGGCGGGGTGGATGCCGAGGTCCTCGCCCTGCTGGGAAGGACGCTGGCGGACCTGGGCGAGCACGCGGAGGCACTCAAGGTGCTGGAGCGGGCCATCGAGCTAGCCCCGGACGACCCCGAGGTCCACCTCCTGGCCGGCAAGACCATGATGGCCCTCAACAAGCACTCCCTGGCGGACCAGGAGCTCTCCCGGGTCCTCAAGGACCGGCCCAGGGACGTGAAAGTGCTGAGGCTGCGCAAGGAATGCCTGATGCACCAGGAGAAGCACGCCGAGGTCGTCAAGGTGTGCGACCAGGTCCTCGACCTGGACCCGCGGGACGTGCAGACGCTGGTGGACCAGGGAGCGGCGTACACCGCCCAGGGACACCTGCCCCAGGCACTGCGCTCGTACCAGCGGGCCGCGGACCTCAAGGAGAACGACGTGACCATCCACGAGATGGTGGCAGCCACCCTCAAGGCCCTGGACCAGAGGGAGGACCTGATGAGCGTGGCCGACCAGATCCTGGCCCTCGACCCCGAGCACAAGGAGGCATGGACCGACAAGGGCGTGCTCCTTCGGGACAAGGGCCGCAACGAGGAGGCCCTGCGATGCTTCGAGGAGATCGTCCGGGTCGATCCCGATGACGCGGCCGCCCACAACAACAGGGGCGTTGTGCTGGCCTCCCTGGGCCGGTACGAGGACGCAGCCGAGGCCTACACCCGGGCCATCGAGCTGGAGTCCGAGGACGTGGACGCCATGCGCAACCTGGGCGTCACGTACACCCACCTGGACAAGTACCTGGAGGCCGTGGGTGCCTTCGATCAGGCCCTGGAGCGGGACCCCCGGGACGCGGGCACCTGGAACAACCGGGGCCTTGCCCTGTCCAAGATGGGCAAGCTCAGGGAGTCGTTGGACTCCTTCGACAGGGGCATCGGGCTGGACCCGGAGGACCCCGCGATACGCAACAACAAGGGGACCGTGCTGGCCCGGATGAACCGCATGGAGGACGCCATCGAGTCCTACAGGAAGGCCGTCGATCTGGACCCCGAGGACAAGTCGGCATGGTTCAACATCGGCATATGCTACGACAGGGTGAAGCGCTTCGACAAGGCCATCGATTCCCTGGTCCACGCGACCGACCTGGACCCCGACGACAAGGCCGCATGGCACAACATGGGCCTTGTGCTCACCAGGTCCGGCAAGTACGAGGACGCGGTGGAGGCCTTCGACAAGGCCGTGGCCCTCAACCCCAGGGACCCGGCGGTGTGGAACAACCGGGGCATCGCCCTGGACCACCTGGGCCGCTACGACGAGGCCATACGCAGCTACATCAAGGCCCTGGAGATCGAACCCATGGACAAGGTGGCCTGGTACAACAAGGCGGTCGCGTACTTCCAGCTCAAGCAGTACGACGAGGCCCTTGACGCCTTCAACACCGCCCTGGAGATCGACCCGGAGTACCACGCTGCCATCGAGAAGAAGGCCGAGGCCCTGGACTTCATCAAGCACCAGAACGTGGAGAAGTACGCCAGGCAGATACTCAACTTCGAGTACCGCCACAGACGGGTCCCCACCAAGGAGGAGGTATTCCGGGAGTGTCAGGTCCCCTTCGAGGCCATCGACGAGACCTTCGAGTACCTCCGGGCCAAGGAGGAGGTGCGCCTGGAGGACCTCTCGCCCCAGGACCTGGCGGGTCTGGAGAAGGCAACGGCCCACATCATCAAGCACTGCCTTCGCCACAAGCCCCACACCAACGAGATCTCCGTGAGCCTGGCCGAGCTGATATTCAACTTCCCCGACACCTCGATACCGAGGGCCAAGCGCATCCTCTCCTACCTATCCAAGGTGGACAAGCTGAAGGTGCATGCCCCGGCTCCGCTGCCCAAGGAGTTGGAGAAGCTGGTGCGGGCAGCCCTGGAGCTGCCCCCCGACAAGCGGACGGTGGCGGACATCTCCTGGGAGCTGGGCGCCGGCATCCTCACCGCGAAGAAGGTGAAGGCGGTCCTGGACCACCTGGGCGGCGAGACGGACACGGAGAAGCAGGAGGTGGCCATCGAGAGCCTGCGGAAGCCCAGGTCCACCTCGAAGGCCAAGGCCTCCAAGACCACCCAGGCCATGGACGATACCATATCCCACACAATGCCCTCCGGGAAGGCCAAGCCCATGGCCGAGCCCACGGCGGAGGCGAAGTCGGCACCCCTGGTCTGCTCGGTGTGCCATGACAATCCTCCAACCATACGCCACTTCGACTGTGGCCAGTTCGTGTGCGACGACTGCATCAGGAAGGCCAACGCCACCCGGTCCATGTCGAAGCACCGGCCCACCATCTGTCCCAAGTGCAAGATGCCCATCATCGATGGCTCGACCGACGAGGTCCTCTGAACCCGAGCATCATAGGCCTATCGATGTCTGTACCAGGCCCAGACCACCACGCCGACGAACACGATCGCCATGAACGCCATGACCCATACAAAGATGCTGGTACCCGGGGCGGGCTCGGTATCTGGGTTGTTCACCTGAAAGTCGTACTGCTGTATATCGGAGTAGTCCTGACCATCGTAGGCCCGTACCGACACCACGACCGGCCCGTTGGGGGTCTTGGTGGTGTCCCACTCGTAGTACCAGGCATTGCCACCCGTGGCCATCTGCCACAGCCCGGAGTCGAACCGTACCTCCACCCGCTCGATGGTGTCGCCGTCAGCGTCGGCGGCAAGGCCCTCCAGGCGGACCATGCCCTTGACCGGGCCCTCGTCCGGGCTTACCAGCTCCACGGTTGGAGGTGTGTTCTCCACGGGGGGGTTGTCCACGAAGTACTGGGCCCATATCCTGTTGGTGTGGACCCCGTCGTCCGCCTCGATGAAGACGGAGTACTGGCCGTTGAGCACGGCGGTGGTGTCCCACGTGAAGCTCCAGGTGGCACCATCTTGGGTGGCCTCATGCCATTCATCGGGCGTGCCGATGGCGTACGTCACGCTGACGGGCGCCCCCTCGGGGTCGGAGGCGAGCCCGGTCACCGTCACGATACCCGTGACGGTGCTGTTCGAGGGGGGGCCGGGCAGGGTGATCATGGGGGGCAGGTTCGGAGGCTCCTCCACGGTGATGTTCACGACAGAGGAGACCTGGAACTCGCCATCGTCCACCGTCACCGTGATCATGTGATGGCCGACGGACAGGGTCACCCAGAGGATGGCACCAGAACCCAGGTTGCCACTCACATCGTCGGTCCAGACGAAGGTCAGAGGGTCGCCGTCGGGGTCGAAGGAGTAGCTGGCGTTCAGCTCGATGACCTCTTCGGGGTCGAAGCGCTCACCCTCCACTGGTGATGTGATGAAGACGATGGGCGGGCGGTTGGCCTGGACCACGGTGACGTTCACCGTCTCCGAGGACAGCAGGCCCTCTTCGTCCTCCACCCAGAGGATTATCTTGTGCTCGCCGATGCGTAGCACTGACTCGATGCGCTCCTCGTAGCCCAGGTCGCCTGAGAGGTCCGACACCCACTGGTAGGTGATGGTTCCCTCGTTGGGGTCGTAGCTTCCGTTTGCATCGAACACGATGACATCCTCGTTGGTGAAGGTGGACCCCTCGGCGGGGGAGCTGATGACGGCCACGGGCGGGTAGTTGGGCACCACGATCCTTATGATCACGAAATCGGTCTCGTTGTGCCCCTTGCCGTCGTCAACGTAAAGATCGATATGATGCCATCCCACATCATCGAATGCGACGTGGGCCACCTTGCCGCCGGCCAGATGGCCGCTCACGTTGGAGATCCAGGTATACGTCAGGTCGTCCCCGTCAGCGTCCCAGCTGCCGTTGGCCGAGAGCTCCACCATTTCACCCAGGTCGTGGGTGGAACCGGTCCCGGGGCTGGCGATGACCACCACGGGCGGGCTGTTGGGGAACTCGCTCACATCCATCCGGTAGGCGTAACCGTTCGACCCTGCAAAGTAGACCGCCCGGCCGGTGGGGTGCATGCAACCTCGTGAGATCCAGGTGTAGGGGCGCTGGAAGGTCGACCTGATGCCCTCTCCTGCCACCGTCGAGAACTTGACAATCACGGCAGGCGCCCCGAAGGCGACCCCGACCTGGCCGTCGGCGGTGAAGGCGCAACCGTAGAAGGGCACGTCCTCGCTGCTGTCGACCTGTTGCCATTCGAGGTTGTCGTACACCCAGATGGTGTCCAGATTGGACGAGAGGTCCTGACCGCCCACGGTCATGGCCTGGGTCCCGTCCTTGTTCCAGGCCACCGAGAAGAACGGAGCATAGGTGAGGGGTTGGGGGGTGAAGCTGGTGGCAAGGCCGGTCCCGGTGAAGTTGAGGACCGCTCCCGACACGCCCACGATCATCGCGAACTCGCCGTCGGGCCTCCAGGCCACGTCCCGCAGGTTCCGCTGGGGACCCAAGGCCGGCTTGTCCGTCCAAATGCCGCTGGAATAGTGCCAGACATGACCCTGGTCACCCACCGCGAGGGCATCGTTCGAACCGGGCTTGATCGATATCCCGTGGAGGGCAAGGATACCCGTGCGGATGGAAATGGCCTGAGTGGCGCCGTGGTTGTACCTGAGAACCGTCCCCCTGTCCCCGCAGGCGAGGGCATACTTCCCGTCGGATGACCAGTCCACGTCAAAGAGGTCCCTGGTGACGCCGCTGTCGATGTCCATGCCGCCCGAGGGCGAGACCTTGGCCATGAAGCCACCCTCGCCCACCACCAGACCGTAGTCGCCCTGGGGGCGCCAGGCGATGGCGAAGTTGTACATACGAGGATCGTAAGAGATGTTGACCCAACTGCCCTGGTCGTTCCTCCAGACCAGGCCTCGATTGCCCACGATCAGGAAGCTCCTCTCGGGAGCGGCCGTCGCGGGTTCCCAGGCGCAACCCCGCAGCGTCCGGTCCTCCGGGGTGACCACCGCCGTCAGCGCGCCTCCGTCCCACTGCCGCACCGTGGAGTTCTCCCCCACGATGATGGCCTTCTCGCCCGTGAAGTCGAAGTCCACGCCCCGCAGTCCCGAAATGGGATCACCGGGAACGGGGATCTGATCGAAGGTGGCCGTGGCGTTGTACCTCACCACCAGTGCCTTCGGGGGGATGAAGGCGTAGTTCATGCCGGATATGAGTGCGTAGTCGCCGCTGGCGGCCCAGTCGAGCCTCCACAGGCCCCAGTCGAAGTTCAGGCGTGTCGAGTTCATGATGTCGGTGGTGTTCATCTTGACCAGCAGACCGAGGTCGCCCACGGCGATGGCGTAGTCCCCTCCCGGTCGCCAGACGATGCGATATAGGAAGTCGGTGAACCCCGTGGGGATGGATGTCACGTCGGTCCCGTTCCAGCGCCCCACGAAGCCTGCGTTGCCAACAATCATGGCGTACGTGTCGGTGGGGTCCCAGGTCGCGCCAAGGAACCGCTGGTCGAAGGTCAGCTCCCGCTGGGTAAGGTCCTCGGCCACCGCGTCCCAGGTGAACAGGGCCGAGTGGTTACCGACGATGATCGCCTCGGACCCATCGGACTTCCAGGCCACGTCGTAGAGGGATTCCGAGGTCGCGGTCTCGATCCTCGTGATCTGGTTCCCCATGACCTTGTACAGCGACCCACCGCTGCCCACTGCCAGGGCATAGTCCCCTCCCGGGCGCCACTGGATGCCGTAGAATGTGCGGTTGGTGGGCCACGGTAGGATGGCGTAGAAGCGGTCCTCGTAACGATCCGGGGTGACCGAGATGGGCTCCATTCCCCCGCCTTCACCGCGGGTACCAGCGCCCACGGGTCCCTGAGCGTCCCCATTGGCGATGCTGTCGCCCACGGGCAGGGCCATCGACAGGCCCGGGATGAGCATCATCGCGGTGACCATCAGGATGAGAGTGCGTCTTGGGTTGCCTTTTGCCATATTAACCCTCCTGGCCAACGTTGCACAAAGGCAAGATGGTCCTAATAAACCCTTTGAGACAGGGTTCGAAGCGATGGACGCGGTCCGCACCTTCACACACCCCACGGGCACAAGCTTATAAGCACAAGGTCCCGTTCCAAACGCGGGTGAGAACCCATGGAAGACATTGACGCCATCGAGCAGCTACCTGGCGTAGGTCCCGCGACCGCGGAGAAACTGATAGATGCCGGCTTCACCGACCTCATGAGCATCGCAGTGTCATCGCCGCAGATGCTGGCCGAGATGGCCGACATCGGGGTGAACAGCGCCGTGAAGATAATCGCCGCTGCCCGAAAGCAGGCCGACATCGGCGGCTTCGAGACGGGTGACGTAATCATGGAGAAACGGAAGCTCGTGGGCAAGGTCACCACCGGCTCCGAGGCCCTGGACGAGCTCATGGGCGGGGGTTTCGAGACCCAGGCCATCACGGAGCTCTTCGGCGAGTTCGGTTCTGGCAAGACCCAGATCGGTCACCAGATCGCCGTGAACACCACGAAGCCAGTGGAGGACGGGGGCCTGGACGCTACCGTTATCTTCATCGATACCGAGAACACCTTTCGGCCCGAGCGCATCATCCAGATGTCCGAGGGCCAGGGCCTCGATCCGGCCGAGGTCCTTTCCAAGATCCGGGTGGCCAGGGCATTCAACTCCCACCACCAGATGCTCCTGGCCGAGAAGGCCCAGGGAGTCGCGAAGGAGCACGGCGTGAGATGTCTCGTCGTCGACTCGCTCACGGCCCACTTCAGGGCCGAGTACGTGGGCCGAGGCGCCCTGGCGGATCGGCAACAGAAGCTCAACAAGCACATGCACGACCTTATACGATTCTCGGACCTCTTCAACGCCATGGTCATCGTCACCAACCAGGTGATGTCCAAGCCCGATGCCTTCTTCGGTGACCCCACGCGCCCCATCGGCGGCCATATCGTTGGTCACGCGGCCACCTTCCGTATATACCTGCGGAAGTCCAAGGGTCAGAAGCGCATCGCCCGGCTGATAGACTCCCCGAACCTGCCCGAGGGTGAGGCAGTGTTCTCGGTCGTCGAGGAGGGCGTGATCGACTAGGCCAAGTCTCGGGGCGTATCACGCCTCATTGCTCAGGTTCGACCCATACCATGTAGGTGTATTCGATCTCCAGGTCCCAGGCGTTGCCCACGTCCACGGCCCAGACCCTGCCGAAGCGGCCCACCAGGTCCCCTGCCTCTGTGCACTCCACCACTATCTCCCAGTCGGTGATGTTCCCGTCGATGGGTTGGGGCACCTGAAGGCTGACGCTTCCCTCTCCTGATCCGCTATTGGTTCCCCCAACAGAAATTTGGGAGCCGTCGGGCAGGTTCACGATCAAGCCGAGGGTATCCGGTTCGTTGACCGGTGCGATAGGCGTCACTCCCGGTCCTGGCCCGGTCACATCGTTGTCATTCCATGTGAGGGTTAGGTTGGCAGCCACCAGATTGAGACCCTGAAGGTTGGGTGTGGCCACCTCCCCTTGACCTTCGGCGGTGTACCCCGTCATGGATGTGGAGCCATCCATCGGGACCCACTCACCCTGGAGCGGCGGCTCGGGAGGGCCCGGTGCGCCACCGATGCCCACGATGAGAGCCTCGATGATGATGAGAAGGGCGATCGTGCCAGCGATGACCATGAGCCTGCCCTCGGGGCCCTTCTGCCAGATGGTCACCACGAAGCTGAGCTTGAACCTGTGGAACCACTGGGCCAGGTCCCATTTCTGGGCTATGGCGACATAGTACAGCAACCCTCCGTAGAGGATGATGCAGCATATCGTCAGCATGGCCCAGGCACCGAAGCTCAGTCCCGTGGTCTCAACCTCCCGGACATGTAATAGGAAAGGAAGATGACCAGGGCCACCGGGAATATTCCGCCCAGGAACAGGGCCCACCCGGCGTAGCTCTCACCCTCGGGGTAGCCTTGGAAGGCCGTCAGTACTATCTTCGCCAGCAGAATGATTGTCAGCAGGGCGGGAGTGACGTACTTGACTGAGATCACCCACCACCTGTTGATGGGAAACTCCGAGGTCCTGTTCACGGCATCGATGAACTTCGGGGTGCTGTACAGGTGCCCCACGATGTAGCATTCCAGGATGCCCACCGTCACCAGGCCGATCTCGTTGACGAAGTGGTCGACGATCCAGATCCAGTGGTAGCCTCCTCCTGTAGCGAAGAAGATGGAGAAGATGAAGGCGCCAGCGACCACGTACAGCGCCATAGTGCCGTACTTGTACCCCGCGTCCTTGAACGCCAGTACTATGGCCTCGATGGTGGCGAAGGCGGAATCGATACCCAATGTGAACAGCATGACGAAGAACAGCACCCCTACTATCGGGCCCCATATTCCACCTATCATCGAGATGGCTGTAGGGTATGCGATGAACGCCAGCCCAGGACCCGGGTCGGCCACTTCCGTGATGTCCTCTCCCGTGGACACCGCCATGTAGCCCAGGGTGGCGAAGACCACGATGCCGGCGAAGAAGGAGAAGCCCACGTCCATGTAGCTGACAATGTGGGCGTTGTTGACAACGTCGGCGTCCTTGGGCAAACGTGAGCTGTATGCGATCATCACCCCCGTGGCCAACGAAAGCGTGAAGAAGATCTGCGCGAACGCGGCCAGCCAGACATTCGGGTCGACCAGGGCCGACATGTTGGGTGTGAGGAAGTAGTTGAGGCCCACGTCGGCTCCCTCGAGGGTCAGGCTGCGGACCGCCAGGATGCATAGCAGGATGACGGGGAGGGGGACGGTGATCATCACCACCTTCTCCACCCGCTCGATGCCCTTGATGATGATGAGGTACACGCATATCCAGACCATCAGCAGCCAGAAGAGCACGCCCATCGTAATGCCACCCAGGTCACCGGGTCCATCGGTGACCCCCACGACGCGGTCGTAGAAGAACCCCGTTGGGTCGGCGCCCCATGCCAGGGTCGTCGATGCCCCGGCGTAGAAGAGGGACCAGGCGATGATCACGGTGTAGTACGACATCACGATGAACCCGAACAGGAGCATCATCCAGCCGACCCATCCCATCCGTTTCTCCATCTTGATGAAGGCGAAGGGAGCGGACGTCCGGAACGTCTTGCCGATGCCCATCTCGAGGATCAGCAACGGGATGCCGGTGACGAACATGGCGATGATGTATGGTATGAGGAAGCCACCACCGCCG
>JAUVRF010000510.1 GCA_030597775.1 Methanobacteriota archaeon
GCAGGGGGGGCGGGGCGGGCGGCGCCGAAGGGGGGGAGGGGCGAAGGGCGGGGAGGGGGGGCGCCACCGGGAGGAGGGCGGGGAGGGGCTCCCCGGCGGGGGGGAAGGGGGGCGGGGGGGGGGGTTCGGGTTTGCGGGGGACCCGTCGCCCCTTCTATCGGAACCAGGGTTCATAAGCACCTACGGTCCGATTCGCGGCCGTGATGCTCACGGTGTGAAAAGTCGGGCCATATCGGGCTCCGGGAGCGTAATATTTAGGGGGCTGCGGATCAGGTCCGGCGCATGTACTCCCCGGGGTCGTCCAGTGCTTGGAAGCCCATGCGCTCGTAGAAGCCCCGGGCCTTGCGGGAAGCGGTGTAGAGCTCCAGGCCCGCCAGGGCGGGGTGGGACATGAGGCACTCCATCATGAACGAGCCCAGGCCCTTGCCCTGGAACTCGGGCAGCACGTAGACGTCCTCGATGACGCCCACCACGGCAAAATCGGTGATCACCCGGGCGAACCCGATGGTGCGGTCCTCGTGGATGAGACCGAAGGCCAGGCTGCGCTCCATTGCCAGCTGGACCACCATCCTGGAACGGCCCTTGGCCCAGTACGAGCCCTTCAGGAAGTCGTGCACCGCGTTCACGTCGATCAGGGTCTGGTTGTCAACGACGGCGAACTCGCCTCGGGTCCATCTCATGGAGGACCGGTATGGCGGGAGGGATTATGACCGTTGCGGTGTCGAGGGCCGGCCCCCACCCGTACGGCCCAATATATATATCGACGTTCCACGCTGCGATGCCCGGTGTTAGTAATGCAGTCCGCCGAGTTCGACATGCAAGAGGTCCTGAAGGTCGCCATCGCCACCGAGTGGGAGGGATACGGTTTCTACCGCACCCTGGCCAAGAAGACCAGGTCGGAGCTGGGCAAGAAGATGTTCGACCGCCTCGCCGAGGAGGAGGTGGAGCACGTCCGCGTCCTCGAGCAGGTCTCGTGCGCGTACGCCGACGACTGCGTGTACATGGACTACGAGACCGCCATGGAGTACATCGAGTGCGAGGTGGACTTCGACGAGGTGGACGAGGAGGCCTCCTGCACCGAGACCGCCCCCATCTTCAAGCGGGGCGTGGACCGGGCCGAGAGCCTCAATGACCTTGACGCCTTGCGGGTTGCGGCCGAGACCGAGGAGGCCGCGGTCAAGTACTACCAGGAGGCCGCGGATACCGCCCCGGCCCCGGACGCCAAGAGCTTCTTCGAGCACCTGGTGAAGATCGAGTCGGGCCACCAGAAGGTGCTGGAGGCCGAGTACGACTACTACGCCGCCAACGGCTTCTACTTCGACACGAGGGAGTTCTCCCTGGAGATGTGATGACCGGGAGGACGATGTCATGCCTTCCGACGCAGACGGCCCGGACCCCGGGCTCGCCGACCACGTGGTGGAGCTGGACCACAAGGGCGGCTACAACTTCACCGCCAGGTTCGTGAGCGAGTCGGGCAAGCTGGTGATGGACGAGCCCGAGCCCCTGGGTGAGGGGGAGCCGTGGGGTCCCGAGGGGGTGAGCCTGCTCACGGGTGGCGCGGGCTACTGCCTGACGGCCAGCCTGGTGTTCTGCCTGAACAAGGTGCGGGTGCCCGTGGAGGAGCTATCGACCAGGGCGACCACCCACCTCCAGCGGGTGGAGAAGCGGCTGCGGAGGGTCAGCGGGCTGGAGATCGACATCACGGTAAGGGTGGCCGAGGAGCACCAGAAGGCCTTCGAGCGATGCCTTGGCCACTTCACCGAGTTCTGCATCGTGACCGAGAGCATCCGGGGGAACTTCCCCATTTCGATAACGGTGCACCACCCCTGGGGCGAGTTCGAGAAGGAGCTGCCGGTGGCCAATGGGACCCTCTATTAACAGACTAGTCGGTAGGCATTCCGATGGCCGAGTGCCACAAGTGCGGTGCACCCGCCGTCACGTACCTGCGGCACGCCGGCCGCCACCTGTGCGGGGAGCACTTCATCGAGCTCACCGAGAAGAGGGTCCCGAAGGCCATCCGCGGGCAGGCCGGCCTGTCCGGCGGGGGCACCCTCGCCATCCCCTGCTCCGGCGGCCCGGCCTCCCTGGCCTGCCTGGCCGTCCTCC
>JAUVRF010000239.1 GCA_030597775.1 Methanobacteriota archaeon
CGAAGGGACACTTGTGGACGCAGATGCCGCAACCGATGCACAGCACCGCGGAGATCACCGCCTTATCGGACCTCGCCTTGGGGGTTATGCACTCGGCTCCCTGTCGGGGGACGGGGCAGAAATAGGAGCACTCCTTACGACATTTCACAGGCTGGCACCTGTCCCTGTCCAGTGCGGCGAGCCTCATCGGGGCCGTCGCAGGGCACGCTGGCTTAAAAGGATTTCCATGCGTGGGACGGACCATGCGTAGGTCGGTTCTTCTCATCCCGTGAGTACCATGGCTGATAAATCAGACCTTGAGTTTATATGCCCTCCAACCGTCATCGAACTTGATGGTGGGAATGCACTCTGAACCAGTTGAGGACCCCCTGCTGGACGATGCGAGCCGACGGATCCTCCTGCTGACCTCAAAGCAGGAGCTCACCGGTCCGGCCATCGCCTACGCATTGGACCTGCCCCTGGCGGAATGCTACCGGAAGGTGGCAGCCCTGGTCAGGGCTGGTTACCTCACCATCGCCGGTTACTCGGTGAACGCCCACAAGCGAGCCCACAAGATCTACAGGGCAAAGCTTGACGGTGTAGAGGTGTACTACAGCCGTGACCGGATCAGGATGCGTGTGCCCAAGCGGGGACCTGGCATCGATGGGATGAACATCGAGGTGGTCATCCCCGAAAGGCGTACCTCGGAGTGAGGTCGCTGGTGTCGCAAGGTTTATCTACAGCCTAGGCCTAACCCCGTTATACCATGGCTAAGGAGAAGAAGGGTTCCGGTTTCCAGTCCGCTGCTGGTCTCATCCGTTACTTCGATGCAGAGGACGAGACCGCACTGAAGATCCCACCCTGGGCGGTGATCGGCATGTGCGTGATCAGCGTCTTCCTCGTCTACCTGGCCGGTTACATGTGGCCTGTCTAGGTCCGTTCTGGACCCCCCCGACGGATCACTGTCTCATTCTACCACTTCACCGAGAAGGTACACCCCTCTGGCCTCGATGAGGTGGACGGTCAGGAACTGACCCACCTGGATGTCCTCGGCCTCCGCGATGACGACGGGATTGTACCGTCCGTCCCGGGCCATCATGGTATGGGTCCCGACCTTGCCGATCTCGGTCACCATCACCTCGACCTCCTCCCCCTCGTGGAACGACAGGGCGGTCTGCGAGAGCTTCTCGACCAGCTTGGACGCCCGCCGGGTCCGCCTCTTCATCACCGACCCCTCGATGGCCCCGTTCATCGTCGCGGCCTCGGTGCTTGGCCGGGGCGAGAACCCCTTGACGTTGGTCACGTCGGGCCGGACCTTCTTGAGCAGGTCCAAGGTGGCGTTGAACTCCTCGTCCTCCTCGCCCGGGAAGCCGCAGATGATGTCCGTGTGCAGCGTAAGGTCGGGCACCGCCTTTCGCAGCCTGGCCACCAGGCCCTGGAACTCCGCGACGGTGTAGCGCCGCCTCATGAGCTCGAGCACGCGGTCCGAGCCCGCCTGGATGGGCAGGTGCACGAAGCGGTAGACCCGGGGCAGACGGAGTACATCCACGAATTCGTCGAGGATGGGCTCCAGGCTGTCGGGGTTGAGCATCCCGACCCTCACCCTGTACTCCGAGGGCGCGTCCTGGATGGAGGCCACCGCCCGGACCAGGTCTGGAAGGGTGGTCTCGCCCGGAAGGTCCCGTCCCCACGCCCCGGTGTCCTGGGCGGTGAGCTGCACATCGCGAAAGCCCTGGTCGAGCCATCCACGGGCCGCGACCACGACCTTCTCCACCGGACTGCTCTCGAGGGAACCCCAGGCCAACCTGGTGATGCAGTACGAGCACCGTCCCAGGCAACCACAGGCGATGGGCACGATGGCATCGGTCCTCCGACCGGGGTCGGGCCGGCTGCCGGTATGGGTGCCGACCTTGGGGAGGAACATCGGGTCGTCCAGGAGGGAGGGGTCGACCTTCCCGAGGGCCTTGACCACGTCCTCCGGCTCTTGGCAGAGCACCGGAACTATCACGTCCTCCTCGATCGCCTCGACCACCTCGGCCTGGGCCCTTGGCAGGCAACCGGCGACCATCACCATGCGGCCCGACATCGCCAGGGTGTCGATGCGGCGCAGCATGCTCCGCTCCGTCCTCCCGACCACGGTGCAGGTGTGTATGACCACGATCGAGGCGGAGGAGGCGTCGTCGGTGGTCTCCCATCCAGCCTCGTCCGCGAGGGCGCGGGTCCTCCGACTCTCACCGTACGAGAGGGTGCAGCCGTAGCCCTCGAAGGCGACGCGAACCATGGTGACCGGAAGTAGGGCCCCCTAGATAAAAGTTGCACACTCAGTACTCGTCGGAGAAGGCCTTGTCATATGCCGTCCTGAGCATGGCATCGTCCACGTGGGTATAGATCTGGGTCGTGGCGATGGTCGAGTGGCCCAGGAGCTGCTGGATGATGCGTATGTCGGCCCCGTGGCGAAGGAGGGTGGTCGCCATCGTGTGCCGCAGCACGTGGGGCGTCGCCGTCTTGCGGGTGCCCGCGTCGTCGGCGTACTTCCTGACGATGCGCTGCAGGCTCCTCGGTGTGATCCGACTTCCCGACCTGTTGAGGAAGAGGGCGCTGTGACCCACATCGCCACGGGCCTCCAGCCAGCGGCGGAGTGCCACGGCCGTCGGCTGTGCGAAGACCACCATCCTGTCCTTGTCGCCCTTGCCAGAGACCACGGTGAGGGTCCGCTCACCCAGGTTGATCTCCTCGCAGTCCAGGCTCGTCACCTCGGACACACGGAGCCCGGTGTAGGCCATCAGGGTTATGATGGCATGGTCCCGGGGATCGTGCTCGCACGCCATGAGGAGGCGGTGGGCCTCGGCCTCGGTGAGGTACTTGGGGAGGGACTTGCGCCGCTGGGGCCGGGGTAGCCCAACGGCGGTCTCCAAGCCCAGGTATGCGAAGTAGTTCTGGATGGCCATCGTGACCATGTACTGGGAGTTCTTCGAGTAGTCGTTGTCGGTGGAGAGGTGATGGCGGTACCGGGAGAGGTCCTCCCGGGTGATGGCCTCTGGCTCCTTCCCCAGGTAGTCGAGCATCCGCTGGATGTGCCATGTGTACTGCCTGATGGTGTTGGGAGAGCGTCCCAGCTCCTCCAGGTGGTTCCGGTAAGATTCAACGGTCTCGTGCATCCCGATCAACATCAGGTTATACGACGTTGAAATAGATTACGGTGAGAATTCCATCTTATGAGAGGCTCGGATCAGCGTCGAGGCCATCCGTATGGGTCGACGGGATAATCCATGACAGGGAAGGGTGGTCGCGTCTTCGAGATCTGATCCTGTAGCCAAAGCAATCTGATAACAAGGACCGTAATAACGGTCGGGAGGATCAAGGCGGCGATGATGTATATGACGGATGAGGACACCAGGGGTGGGAACATGGACTGTGGCCATACAAGGATGAGACCCCACATCACAGCATCCTTGCTCTTGCGTATGATGATCCATATGGCCAGGATGGCGGTAACGACCATGGAGACCAGCCAGCCGATGGCGAACCCGACGAGTGCAACGGCGCCCCCGCCTCCACTTCCCCCACCGTCAGAGTTCGTGTCGAACAGAAAACCCATGAAGAATGCCGCCGCCAGGCTGATGAGCATCAACGATGCGATAAGGTTCATGTTCGAATCATACGCTACCAGATATTCTTCGTGAGTGGCCATGGAACACATTGATGATTCCACTTGCCTCATTTCAAGGTTTCGATTATGCCAGGGACATTCACAATTCCAGGCGGGGAATATCCAACCTCAATCTTTCGTCGTCTTTCGGGTGTTTAGTAGTCACTTCCTTTCACCGGCAGGGGATTAACATGAGTTTCCGGTTCGACCTTCTCCACATCCCAGAATGGAATCTGGATGGCCATGCCAGCGGGAATGATAGAAACAAGCGCGAAAGGCCAAGAGAGACCATCGATGATCAGAGTGAGGACAGGTAATGACCAGGCAACAATGATCCCAAGGCATCCGACTAAGACACCTTGACTACGTAGATATGCAAGTGTCGTGATTGTTGCCATTGCCGGGAACAAAAAG
>JAUVRF010000558.1 GCA_030597775.1 Methanobacteriota archaeon
CGTCACCTCGACGCTGGAGTTGCCCACGTGCAGGTCGGCCGAGTAGGAGTATATCCCGTAACGCCCATGGGTCTCGACGGAGCTGTCCTCGATGTACAGGTAACCCCAGTTCTGTATCCCGTTGTACACGTCCTCGATCTGGGCACCGTCGAGGTACGCGTCCCCATCGATTTGGAAGAACCAGTTCTCGTGTCCAGCGGTCGCGCGTACGATGGCGGGTTTCGAGGTCTCGTTGATGTACAGGGTGGCGCTCCATCCGACGTAGATGCCGTTCCATCCGGCGAACAGGTTGTCGAAGGTCAACGTGCACCCATCGAGGGACAGGGTCCAAGGACCCCGTACGTGGATGTAGCCGTCCAATCGTATGTTCTCGCCATCGGCGACCGTGTCCTGGTCGATGATCCAGTCCCCGGTCGGTGGGATCGGTGTGCCTGTGACCGTAGCCTCGCTATCGTCCGCTACGGCCACGACGGCCAGCAATGCGATGGCAGCCACTACCAGCAGTAGGAATGCTCCTCTGTATCTCCCCCCATACATCGGATCACACCTCCTCCAGGTAAATGTCATCGGCGTACTCCTCATCGGGCTGCATGCCGACCCGCCTCCACAAGAAGGCGGCTGCGACGATGGCCACGACGAGGATCACGATGCTCAGGAAGAGCACCCAGTACTGGGCCGTGTCGTAGCCGCTGAGGCCAGTGGAGGTCTCCTCCTGCTTGAGGCGGTAGACGTCGATGGTCTCCTCCGCGGAGTTGCCGGCCAGGTCCGCGGCGACGATGACGACGGACCTCTGGACCAGGTCGGAGCCCTCGGGCACCGGGTCCAGGAGGATCGAGACGTTGAAGCGTCCATCCTCGTCCACAATCACCACGGAACCGTCCACGGTGACCATCGCGCCGGGCTCGGTGGTCCCATCTATGTACACCAGAGAGTTGTAGGTGGCAGCCTTGTTCCACACGGGGTGGTTGAAGGTCGGGGTGGCCTCGGCCAGCAGGAACGGAGCCTTGCTGTCCTTGACCACTACCACGGTCTCCGAGTTCGAGTTCCCGACATCGTCCATGGCCCTGATGGTCATGGGGTTGGTACCCTCGACCAGGTCGTACTGTACACGGAACTCGCCGGTGGCGGAGAACGGTGCGAACTCCTCGTTGATCAGCAGGCTGATGTCACGGAAGCCCTCCCGGTCGTCCCACATCAGCTGTCCGCTGACCTCGACGGTATCCTCGTTGGTGATGGTGCCGTCATCTGGGGAATCGAGGATGATGGTCGGGGCGGTGGTATCGTACCACACAGAGACCGGCACGGAGTTGGTGTTGCCAGCCAGGTCCACAACGGTGACGAAGATGGTGTTGGTGCCCTCAGAGCCGATTATGTTGGTGCTGAAGAAGCCATCGACCACCTCCATCTGGAGGCTGTTGACCTGGACGATCGAGCCGCTCTCGACCCACCCCCGGACCTCGATGCCGCCGGGGCCGAACACGTCCCCGTTCATCGGGGAAGCGAGCTGCAGCCACGGCACTCGGGTGTCCAAGATGATGGGCACGGTGACGGTCCTGCTATTGCCGACCATGTCCTTGGCCATCACGATGATGACGTTCGGACCCTCGGAGAGTTCGACGGTCGCGGTGAACATGCCGTCCAAGTTGGCGACCAGTTCGCCGTCGACGTACACCATCGCTCCCTCTTCGGTCTGACCGGTCACGGTCACGGACTCATCGCCGACCGAGGTGTCGAGGGCGGGTGAGGTCACGACCAGAGGCGGGGCGATGGTATCGAGCTCCACATAGATCACGTGAACGGCCCTGTTGCCGAGCCTGTCCATGGCCACGACGCGGATCTCGTTGTTGCCCTCCACGAGGTC
>JAUVRF010000328.1 GCA_030597775.1 Methanobacteriota archaeon
CCTCCCGGAGCAGCTCCTCGACCCGGTCCTCGACGGCCTCGGTCCACCGGGTGCCACGGTACGCGTTCTCGATGACGTGGCCGTGTAGGTACGCATCCACCCGGAAGGTGTACCTGTGGCCCAGGTCCGAGCCCAGTGCGGCCCTGACGGCGGGGGAGGTGACGTTCTCCGAGGGACTGAGGTTGAGGCAACGGGAACGCCAGGCCTCGTGTTCTCCGACCAGGTCGACTATGCGTTCCATGGGGCGGAAAAGCTCCCGCTCACGGAAAACGTTTTGGGTGTCGCGGGAGGCTAGGGGCCTCACATACCAAGGTCCCGGTAGTCCTCGCCGGTGATGCGACCGCCGTCCATGTAGGGCGTGAAGCCCGGAGGCAGGGTCTCCTCGTCGTCGCCCTCGTGCTCCATGATGATCTCCAGCAACATCCGGACTATCTCACGGAGCTGGCCCACCTCGTTGCGCAGGCTCTCCACCTGCTCAATGATCTCCTTGGTATCGGAGTCCAACGCTCTCAGGCCCCCTTTGTCTCGATAGGTGAGGTCTCGACCCCGGGGGAGTTGTCCGCGCCGTAGCGGGAGGAGATCTTCCGGGCCTCGAAGCGCTCGCACTCCTCGCACCAAAGGCGCCCGTCCTTCAGGACCATCGATTGACGGCAGACCTCGCATCGTCCCTTGATGACGCCCAGGTCGTCGTCCCGGGTGTCCAGCTGGATGCTGGGTCCCGCCTGGATGACCCTGGCGCGGACCACGTCGGTGATGCGGTACACGTCCTCCAGCTCACGGACGTAGTCGTGGGAGCACTTGGCCACGTGTATCGCGGCGTGGGTCTCTCCCATCACGAAGCGGTCCTTGTGCTCGATCCGCTCGATCCCGAGGGTCACCATCGAGGACTTGAGGTCGTCCACGATGGCGATGACGATGTCTCCCAGCTTCACCACGTTGATCGGCTTCGCCGGCGTGACGTAGACCATGAACTCCTTCTCGTCGAAGCCGAGCTCACCGACCGTCGCGGCGAGGATCTTGTGGTCCTCGACGTAGGTGCCGGGTCCTGCCAGGAACTCCTCTGCCTCTCCGACCTCATCACCCGGATATACCATCTTTCTCTCGGTCATGGAAACTCAAGCCTCGTCACTTACACGAGAATCAGACACGTGTGCTCTGGGCAATAACAGGTTTATTATTTAGCCTTTTGCATCCCGTTTTGGTCCTCGACCGCTCTGGCCAGGTGGCCTATCGGGCCGAAGGACTTATCTTTTCCGCCGGTCCATTCCGGGTGCGGACGTGAACGCATTGGATCCCTCGCTGCTCTACGACACGCTGCTGGTGTCATGGGTGTTGGGCGTTGCCCTGTACACCTTCGCACTGGCCAAGCTCGCCGGTGCCATGGGCAGGTCGAGGGGTGGCTAGTCGTTCTGCCGACCTTCCAGCACCTCGCGCATGTGGTTGACCTTGCGCTCGATGGTGGCGGGCTTGCCTATGTCGTGGCGGGCGTCGTACTCACCGGTCACGGACGAGAGGGCGGCCTCCGCCTTCGCCTCCGCCTCGGCTATCGTCGTTCCGCAGCCGACGAAGGCCACGGACCGGGACGAGGTGGTGAATATCTTGCCGTCCCGCTCGTTGACCGACGCGTAGAACATGATGGCGCCCGAGTTGCTCACGACCTCCTCGTTCACACCCAGGGGGACGTCCGCCAGGGAGGAGACGCCGTAGCCCTTGGGCACGATGTACTTGCACACGGTGGCCTTGGGTGCGAACTCCAACTCCATGGCGCCCAGGGTGCCTTCCACCATGGCCTTGAGCACCTCCACGTAGGAGGTCTTGAGCAGGGGCAGGACGTTCATGGCCTCGGGGTCGCCGAAGCGGGCGTTGAACTCGATGACCATGGGTCCCCGGGGCGTGTACATGAACTGACCGTACATGGTGCCCACGTACGGACTGCCATCGCGACGCAGGGCGTCGATGACGGCCTGGCAGATGACCTTGGCCTGCTCCATGACCTGGGCCGGGAGGAACGGCAGCAGGTGGTCGGCCGCGGAGTACGAGCCCATGCCACCGGTGTTGGGACCCACATCGCCCTCGTAGGCCCGCTTGTGGTCCTGGACGGGGGGCAGGGTCTTGATCGTGTTGCCGTCGGAGAAGTACTGGAGGGTGAACTCCTCCCCCTCGACGCATTCCTCGATGACGACGGCGGCGCTCCCGCCTATGCCCTCCTCTATGACCTCGCGGGCGTACGCGACCACCTCGTCCTTGTTGGCCATCTGCTCGCCCTCGATCCTCACGCCCTTGCCGCCGGTGAGCCCGATCGGCTTGACCACCAGGCGGCCGGGGTACGAACGGACGAAGGCCTCCATCTCGGCCACGTCGGTGAAGGTGTGGTGCTCGACACGGCCCGGGATGTCATGGCGCAGCATCAGGTCCCGCATGAAGGCCTTGTCGGTCTCGATGCGGGCCGCCGCCTTCGTGGGCGACGCCGCCGCTATGCCGGCCTTGGTGAACACATCCACGATGGCGACCTCGAGGGATGCCTCGGGTCCCACCACGAGCATCTCTATTCCCTGCTCTTGGGCCCAGGCCAACACCTCGGGCACGTTCTTCTCATCCATCAGCTTGTGGATCGTGCTCAACCGCGCGATGCCTGGATTCAGGTTCTTCATGACGGAGTAGAGTTCCCCTCCGCCCTTCACGACGGCCTTGCAGAGCGCATGCTCGCGCGCTCCTCCTCCCACGACAAGTATCTTCATCACGGTTCCCCCCGAAGGTAGGGCCCCCATACGTCCAGGGGGTCTTAAGATTTATTGCGGGTCACCAGTCCTTCTCCCGCTCCCGGCGCTCCTCGTTCGTCTTGGACTCCCTCGTCTGGCCGAGGATGAGGATGGTGAGCATGATGGCCCAGACCACGACGATGGTGGAGGCGACGATCGCCGAGCCGCGGACCAGGGCGGAGGCGACCATCAATACGATGCCCAGGGCTACCGTGTAGATCCACAGCCCCAGGGCAAGGACCTTGAGGGGAAGGCTCCTCCGGGGCGGGAACATCTCCAAGTTCCTGTCGTCAACGATGCTGGTGGCCTCCGTCGATTCTGGTCGGACCATTCCTGGAGGGGTAGAAAAAGGTATCCGGCCGATTATCAGAATGCCGGACCGATGGGATTACGAGTCCCGATTGTGACCTTCTTCCTTCTTACGGGCAATCCCAGACCATCGGATGTCTCCTTCCTGGACAGAAG
>JAUVRF010000487.1 GCA_030597775.1 Methanobacteriota archaeon
CGCACCGCTGCCAACGAGGCAAAGGACCAGCTGGAGCAGGGGGGCGAACACGCCGACAGCAGGCTCGTCACCTGGGGCCCCGGCGGAGGCACGGGAACGGGCGCGGCACCCCTGGCCGCGGAGCGGGCCAAGGAGCACGGTGCCCTGGTGATCGTGTTCACCACCAAGCCGTTCACGGCAGAGGGGCAGAGCCGCGAGGCCGCGGCGATATGGGGCCTAAACAGGCTGGTCAATACCGCGGACACCGTGGTGACCATCCCCAACGACCGCCTTCTGAAGATCAACCCCAACCTGCCCCTGGACGCGGCCTTCCACGTGGTGGACGAGCTGCTCATGAACTCGATCAAGGGCATAATCGAGATGGTGACCAAGCCAGCCCTGGTCAACATCGACTACAACGACCTGCGCACCATCATGTCGGGCATGGGAATGGCCGTCGTGGGCATCGGAACCGACGACAGCGACCACGACAGGGCGAACAAGGCAGTCTCAAAGGCGCTGGAGTCCCCGCTGCTCGCCTACGACATTTCCAACGCCAAGGGCGCTCTGATCAAGGTGACGGGCGGACCGGACATGACCCTCCAGGAGGCGGAGACCGTCGCCGGGGAGATCATGAACAGGGTCAACCCCGGCACCAGGATGATCTGGGGCGCCGCGGTGGACCCTGACGTCGAGGGCAAGATCAACGTCATGGTGGTCACCACTGGCGTGGAATCCCCGGACATACAGGGCCGGGAGGCGGCCCATGCACGCATAAGCGGCACCGGTGGCGCCTGGGCCCGTGGCGGAGGACCCGAAGGTGTGGACTCCGTAAGGTGATGGTGACCCCCTACCTGGTCCACCCACGGGCAACACGGCCCATCCAATACCTTCTGTAGCACACCGAGGTCGTCCGTCACATTGTATCCAGACATGATGGGATCGTCCAGGGTAGAACGGCCATGACATCTCATCACATGTCATAAAATGACGAAGAGAGAAGGGGTGCGGCGCGGCAGGCACGGAGTCCTGATGCCCGGCCATGCGTGATGTTTAAGTTTGGGCCCATCTTGGTGATGGAGCTGTATGCTATGGTCTTATAGGCAACCGCGCACGCGATACAGGCTTGAGCGTTGTAGCCTTTAATAGCTTGTCATTTAGTTATCATCGTGGTTTCTTATCCAATATGAAAAACGGGCCAGGGGTCCGAGAATCACCCAATTTCCACGCATCCGTCGGGTGTTCGGATGCGAAACCTTATAGGCCCAACAGACCCTTCGCCGGCATAGGATGGGAGCGACATGGACGACGACATCAAGATCCACATGTACGAGGATATAGACCTAAGCAACTCGATGCTCATTGACGGTTTCCCGACCGTGGGCCTGGTGAGCACCATCGTGTCCTCGTTCATCATCGACTCCCTCAAGCTGCGACGGGTGGGGTCGATCGTCTCCCGCCACTTCCCTGCCGCGGCCATAATCCAGAACGGCATCCCCTCACCGCCCCTGCGCATATACGCGGGTCCCAAGCTCTGCGGGCCGGAGAACGAGTGCGAGCAGGTCGTGGTCCTTAACTCGGAGGTCCGGATCCCTGACGAGATCCAGCTACCGCTGGCACAGAAGATCCTGGACTGGTCCAAGGACAATGATGTCAAGCTGGTCCTGTCCGTGGAGGGAACCCCGATCACCGAGGCTCCAGATCCCGAGGAACAGCTGGGGATCTACGGGGTCGGGTCCACCGACCGCACCAGGAAAATGGTGACCAACTACAACCTGACCCCGATGGACATGGGTATCATAACCGGTGTGCCCGGCCACCTGCTATACCTTGGTGACATGGAGCAGCGGGACGTCCTTTGCATGCTCGCTCCCGCCCACGCCCAGTTCCCGGATGCCAGGGCCGCTGCGAAGATGATCGAGGTGATCGACGAGATGCTGTCCGTGATCGAGATCGACACCGCCCCGCTCCTGGAACAGGCCACAAAGCTGGAGAAGGGGATCCAGGAGTCCCTGGAGATGCTGAAGAGGGGATTGGAGCACGGTCGCGAGGAGCAGCCTCCCCTGCCTGGTCCAATGTACCGTTGATCACACAACCCGGTCTGGGATCCCAGTGTCAGGACCGGTGGACCTCCAGAAGGGGCCCCAACGAATCCCACATTGCCCAGCGGGCGAAGGCCTCCCCTTCGACCCCCGAGCCCTTGGCGGCCCGCTCCAGGCGCTCCGCCTCGTCATCATCCAACCCGATGGCGACCC
>JAUVRF010000404.1 GCA_030597775.1 Methanobacteriota archaeon
CCTCTCGACATGTTCGCGTGGTCGGGCCTCGAGGTCATCTTCCTCTTCGGTCGGGGAGAGGCCCCGGCCTCCATCCCCCCCGACCGTTACCGGGTCGCAACCGCCGAGAGGGTGTGGGTCGACCTCTATTTCCTCTGCACCAGGCGGGGGCTGGCATTCCCTCTCGCGGAGCTGGGCGTGGTCCTGGCGAACGGGTTCCGCACCGGTGCCTTTTCCGTCGATCGCATGTTGATGTACTCTAGCAGGAGGGGTTTGAGGTCTGAGGTCCTCGTTATGCTCTTCGAACTAGGCAGGGCCAATCCGGACGTGGGGCCCCTGATGGACGTCCTGCCGTACGGGGAGAGGGCTCTTGGATGGATCGAGCAGGTCGTCATCGGCGGCTCGGAGGGATGGTGATGGCGGACGAGGATCGCCTCGTTGGGAACCCAGCATCCTTCGACCCGGAGAATCTGGCTCGGGTCAGGGGAGGAAGGAGCATCGGGGATGCCCTCAACCTCGAGAGGGCGCTCTGGGCCCTCGAGTACGCGGCCCAGCTCGAGGGGGCTGGGTTGGACTTCGTGCTCAAGGGTGGGACCGCCGTCCAGCTGGTCACCGACCCCTCCTGGCCCAGGTTCAGCATCGACGTGGACATCTGCACAGGGGCGACCAAGGATGAGCTGGAGGAGGTCCTGTCATCCATCTCGGAGAGGTTCGTGTCGGGTTTCGAGTTTCAGCCGAGGAAGAGCAAGAGGTTGGATGCCCCGTCCTTTGTCAGCTACAGGATCACGACGCCGCCGATCGGTGGTCCCCCCCAGGGTATCCTGCTTGATGTCCACCTGTCGCTGCCAGGCCTTACGACCCTGGCGACCCCCCTGAGGAGCTTCTTCTACGATTCTCCCGCATCCGTTACGACTCCCTCGACCGGGGGTCTCCTGGGAGACAAGCTGACCACGATCCCTTCCAGCACCGTGGGCCGCCGGATAGTCGATTCCCGGCAGGGCCTGGACTACGCGAAGCACGTGTTCGATATCCACCGTCTTGTCAGGAGCGGAGCGGAACCCGGCCATGTCAAGGAGGGCTTCGAGACGGCCCTGGACTATCAGAACAGGCTCAGGGGAACGGAGTTCAGTCCCGAGGAGGTCGTTCGTGACCTAGTGGTGACGTGCCAGACGATCGCCACGATATTGAACCCCCGAGGATGGGAACCTGCTTGGTCTCCGCCCCTGGTACACGACCTGGAGTACCTCCAGCGGCTATTCAGGAGGGGGGTGAAGGACCTCAGGCCCTTTCTGACGGGAGGCGTGGTCTTCGGAATGGATGAGTTCGTGATCGCCGCGGGCGAGGTTGCCCTCATCGCGTTGTCGACCACCTCGGCAGGTGACATCGGGAGGACCGTCTCCGCCATAGTGGAGGAGGTTTACGCCCGGAGGTCCGTCGATGAGGCGGCCCGGCAGCTCGGGGAGGCGGGTGCGGAGATGGGGTGGTTCATTGACCTGGAGGGGGGGTTGTACTCGCGAAGCATGCTTGGTACCTGGGCCGAGGTCGTCCGGAGATTGGCTGAGGAGTGAGCTGCCGCCTCTGCCTCATGATGGTCTGGCCCCCCTTGCCACGCACCCCACAAGGTGTCATGTCGAGCGCGCCACGATCGATCCCAGGCCCCCTTCCCCTGTCCTGGCAACGAGGCCGCGCGAGTGCGAACGAGAGGACGCACTTTTGTGCGGCCGAGAGGCCGCCCTTGTGGGCGGCTGAAGCGCAGCAATTCATGCCCCGGCGGCAGCGGGGATGACCTCCGGCCTCCCCGGGAACCACCTGCGCCTTCTAGCCGGACCGCCACATCCCAGGCCCCTTCCCCTATCCTAGCAAGGTCGGTGCGCGCGTGCGCCCCGACCGCGCAATGCAATTCATGCACCTGCGACCTCAGCAGGCATCCGCATGGTGCCCCGGGAACCACCCGCGCCTCGAAGCCGCAGCGCCACATCCCTGTCCGGGGGCGGGACGTAGACGCGAACCTGGTACCCCTGAGGAGGGAGTGCCACGGGGAGCGACATGCCATGCTGTCAGGCGCGTCACGACCATAGAATTCTCTCGATAAGAAACATACTGGCTAACTTGTCCCGTACCCCACAACTACCCCAGATCATTTGGCCTACAGTGGTTCCACGAGCCGGTGGCTCCCTCGCACTGGATGTATCAACTTATTCCCGTTCTTCCCGGTGAACTCAGTTACATCGATCGGGTCAATGGACTCCGGTCTCGTCATCAATATGAGGGTTCCGCACTTGTCCCCGTTCTCCACATCTTCCAGGTCCTTGCCCTTATACTTCCTGCTCTCGGTGAAGAACTTCCCGAAATCATCATGGTCGAGCCAATGGGTGTACATCTCGTGTCCCGGAAGGACCTTGGCGATGGTGAACCTCCACTCCACCGTGTCCTTCTCGACCAGATAGATGTAGGACCCCTCGAGGGCCTCCGCTTCCTTCCCCCGAATATCTCCGTTCACATCCCAAAAGACGGCCCTGTGGGCCCTGGCGTGACCTACGTGAGCCGACACGTTGGCCACCCCGGCGCTCATCGCCCCTTCGGGAGACGTGGGCACGACCAGATCCCATTTAGTCATCAGCCAACAGCATGCGGGGCATCTATATTAATCCTTCAGGTGTTCGATATCGACACAGCTTGTCTAGTACGCGACA
>JAUVRF010000130.1 GCA_030597775.1 Methanobacteriota archaeon
CTTCCTGGCCCTCTTCGTCTACTTCCTCATGGTCGGGATAACCACGTCCCTGATGTACAGCTTCGACAAGATCCCCGACGACATGGACTGGTCCAACGCGGGCGTCCTGTTCGCCCTGGTGGCAATGGTGCTGGTCCTGTTCAGCTCCGTGGGCGTCCTCTTCTCGACCCTGGCCTCGAAGACTGTGTTCGCGTTCCTCATGGGGATCATGGTCTGGTTCGCCCTCATCTTCATGTTCATGATCACCAACTGGGAGTCCATCTACTCGCCCATCAGCATCATCGACAACGCCGAGAATATCATCGATGGAACGTGGGACGTGGTCTGGTGGAGGGTGGTCGGCTTCTACATTCTGACCCCGCTGGCCTGCTTCGGCCTCTCGCTGCTGTCCTTCTACCAGCGGGACCTGTGAAGGATCGGGCCTGTCCTTTTCACGGGGTCACGATCATCTGAGGAAGGCGAAGTGTGACCCGTTGAGCACGATGTGCACAGCGAGCACGACGACCGTCGCGTAGGTGAGGTAGATGTGCAGCTTTCTGTTCGACAGGCCCTTCACCTTACCGTCGAGGAGGGCGGGGCGGGCGCCCGTTACGGCGAGGCCTACGATGCACACCAGCAATATCAGGCCAGTCTCCAGGGCGGCGGGGAGACTGTAGGGCCCCACGTAGAGGAGGGCCCAGTGGACCATGAAGGCCCCCACCAGCAGGTACGAGGTCCAGCAATGGAGCTTGGCCCTCTTGGGAAGCTTGAACCTGCTCAGGTTCCCGCTGGTCGCGATCGACACGATCAGCAGGGTGGCCGAGATGAAGGCCATGACCTGCCCCGCAAGAAGCAGACCACCTCCGCTACCGTTATCGTCATCCTCGATGCGAGGTCCGTACACGAACTCGTCCCCCACCTCGAAGGGAACCTCCTCCTCGCGGGTGAAGTCCGTCTCCTCGTGCTCACCGGTGGCGTGGGCATGGACGGCGGTGCCTGAGATGGTCACCGTCACCCCGTTGGGCCCCTCCAGCACGCCCCGGAGGGAGAACATGAAGGTGTGGGACTCGTCCTGCTGCATATCATCCGGCCCGTAGAGTATCATGGAACCCGAACCGTACTCCACCACGACATCGAGGGTGTAGGAGGCCTGACGGACTCCCTGGGGATGGCTGATGGTGACCGTGTAATCGCCGTAACCGCCCTCCTGAAGGTCTCCTTCGTCCAGGGATATGGATGCGTCGGTACCGCTCCCCGTCGAGGACCACTGACCGCCCTCGGGCCCCTGGATGGCCAGGTCCAGGTCGTCGCGGAAACCTCCCGACCCGTCGAGGACGAAGAGGGCCGACTGGGAGCCGGGACTGACGGGTATCTGGTAGGTGACGGAAGCCCTGAATCCCAATGAGCCCTGCTCCATGAAGGTCATCACTGCCGCTTCGCCCGTCTCCACGACCAATCCCTCGGGGTCCGTCACCGTGAGCATCACCGCGGTGTAGTAGACCGCGTGCATCTCCTCGTTGAACACCGTGACGGAGAGGTCGAAGGGCTCTCCCGTGGGGACCTCGGTGGGTGCATCGATGGTGTACTGGAAGGGGACGAACTCCTCGTGGCAGTCGTCGCACAGCACCCTCTCGGGTGGGAGGTCGTCGGACCCGGTGACGGAGATGGACAACGCGATCATGACGACGGAGGCAAGGATGAGGAGAAGCGGTATTCGGCCGGTGGGGGAGGGGAACCTGCCCGATAATGTGGGCAAGTGGACTCGGACACCGGGGAACGGCATACCAGGTCCAACCGTATCGTTCGATTTAAGGGTTTTCGTATGGTGTGGGATACCTATTTCAGGCCGGAACCCGGTCACCTCGACATGACAGCCGGTATCGTCCTGGCCATGCATGGTGTGCCTCCCAAGGACTTCCCGAGGAACGAGATGGTGGAGCTGTTCGGCCTCCACGCCCGCCTGGACCATCCTGGAGGTGGTCCCGAGCACGAGGAACTCCAGCATCGACACATCGAGCTCGATGAGAAGATGCGGTCCTGGCCAAGGACGCCCGAGAACGACCCCTACCACGCCGCGTCCCACGACCTGGCCCACCACCTGCGGGAGGAGACGGGGCTCCAGGTCTACGTGGGGTTCAACGAGTTCTGCGGGCCCAGCATCGAGGAGGCCATCGACCTGGCCGTCCAGGCGGGGGTGGACAGGGTCATCGCCCTAACCACAATGATGACCGGAGGTGGGGACCACTCGGAGAAGGACATCCCCTCGGCACTGGAGAGGGCACGCCTCAAGCATCATGGCGTGGAGATCGTCTATGCCTGGCCCTTCGAGCTGCCCGACATCGCCAGGTTCCTGGCAGCCCACATAAACAGGTTCAAGTGAACCGCTGCTGAGATGAATGCCGCACGATGGCTCCAATTGGAGGGTTGTCGTGTCGAAAAAAAAGAGAGATGGCCCCGGGTCGCCCCGGGGTCCATTCGCGTTCGCGGTCGAGCTCAGTCCTTCTTGCTCATCTGCATCTCCATCATGTTGGCCTTGATGACGTCACCAAGTCCGATGGGCATGAGGGAGAGCATCCTGAGTATCCCGAGGAGCGCGATGATTATTCCGAACAGTATCGTCGCGATACCCACGAGCTTCAGGGTCAGGATGGTGGGCTTGCGGCTGTTGATCTCGGCCAGGTCCTTGGCGAGGCGCGAGCCCCCCTCGGCCGCGTCCCTGTCCGCCTTGGTGGTCTCGCCGAAGTACTCGTCCTGGAGGGGGACCAGCGTGGTCTGCTCCAGGATGAGGGCACCCCATGCCATGCCGAGACCTATGAGGGAGAAGACGATGGCCACCGTTGTGACCTTCTTGATCATCTTCACTGGTACGTTGGCCATGGGGCCTCACTCCATCAGCTTGGAGAACTTCTTCCGGACCATCATGCGCTTCAGGAACATGTAGTCGTCCGTGGCGCGCATGACCGCCTGCTTCTCCATCATCTTGCGCTCCGGTGACCAGCCCTGCATGATGTCCCCGAAGTCGCCCATCAGCGTCTCCCTGTGCTCCTTGGGGATCTCCATCATGAGGTCGGTGCGGGCCTTGACCACCGCGTCCCTGTTCTCCTCGGGCATCTCGCCCAGGGCGTCCATGAGGTCGGATATCGCCTCCTTCCTCTCGGCCTCGGGCATGTCCATGAAGCCTCGCATACGTGCTCCCAGGAGCAGCTTCCTCTCCTCCAGGGGTTTGGAGGACAGGTTCTCTAGGAACTCCAGTTGCATGTTCAGGTGCTGGGCCTGCTCGGCCGCAGCCTGGCACTTGGGACAGGTCGCGAAATGCTCTTCATATGAACGGGTATCGGCCCCCGCACACTCCTCACACTGTGCCACCAATCTATCAATCTCAGTTCTGGTTGCCATGTATCATCACCTTCCATCATTCAGAATATATAATCAGAGAGGCCCGGGACCCAGCCTGTGCTCAGGTCGATCTGGGTTTCTCTCAGGGACACGAGAAGATAGGTGGGTCTCCCCTTGCAGGGATCGCGTTCTGCTCCTCCCGTCCCTGTTAGAATCACTCTGCCGTACTAGTTAATGGTTGGTACGTACATGTGAGCTATACCCGATTTCGGGTTGTATCGGGCTCCTTGCCGGACCCCATCGGAACATCACCCTTGACGGGAAAAGGCTTTTACCACCCAGGTTCCTAGGCCGATTTCATATGGATGACGACCCTCGGGGCAATGGAGAGGACATCGCCAGGACCGGGCTGGCCGGGGGTCACGCCCCGTTCTTCCCACGTCGGACCCGGAGCCTCTGCCCCACATGCGGAGAGGTCATCGATGCCACCCTGAGCGATGTTGATGGCCAGGTCGTGATGACCAAGGAGTGCCCCGTCCACGGGCACTTCGCGACCCTGGTGTCCTCCGACGCGGAGCACTACGTCCGGTCGGTCCATAACGAGCGGCCCGGGAAGGAGCCACTGCGGCGCCTTGGCGTGGTGGAGCGCGGCTGTCCCCACGACTGCGGCCTGTGCCCGGAACACAGGCAGCACACCTGCGTCGGCGTGATCGAGATCACCGGCGTTTGTGACCTGGAGTGCCCGGTGTGCTTCGCGGATGCCTCGAAGGGGACCCACCTGCCCCTGGAGACCGTGAAGGGGATGATCGACCTCCTCGTCGAGTGCGAGGGCGAGGTGGAGGTGCTCCAGGTGTCGGGGGGAGAGCCCACGTCCCATCCGGACATCCTGGAGATCCTGGAGTACGCGGGCCAGCAGGGCGTGCGATACCCGATGCTCAACACCAACGGCGTCCGCCTGGCGGACATCGGGTTCGCCCGGGCCGTGGCGGAGACCGTACCCTCCGAGGGGTCCTCGGTGGGCGTCCCGGTCAGCTACCTGCAGTTCGACGGCGTGACCGAGGGACCCTACGAGGCGTTGCGTGGCGAGCCCCTCCTCGACCTCAAGATGCGGGCCATCGACAACTGCCGCGAGACCGGCATGTCCGTGGTCCTGGTACCGACCATCGTCAAGGGCGTCAACGATGACCAGATGGGTGCCATCATCGAGCTGGCCCTGTCCGACCCCGTCATCAAGGGCGTCAACTTCCAGCCCGCCGCCCGGGTGGGGAGGTACGCCCTGGACGAAGAAATCGAGGATGTCGCCATGACCATACCCGACGTGTTGCGGGCCATCGACGAACAGACCGAGGGCGATGTGGGCATCGACAGCTTCGTCACCGTTCCCTGCCCCCACCCCGCGTGCTCGGCCATGAGCTACGTCTACCGGGACGACGAGTTGACCATGACGTTGCTGGACCTGGTGGACACCGACCTGTTCATGAAGTACATGGCGGACCAGGCGGTGCCCTTCGGGCAGGTGGTGTCCGAGACACTGGAGACGGCCGCGGACGCCTTCGACGTGAGCGGGATGGTCGGCAAGGAGATCCAGGGACTGGCATGCTGTCCGACGGGCTTCCAGGTCCCTGCCATCAGGGAGCTGATCGATCGCATCACCCTGGTCACTGTCCACGCGTTCATGGATGCCCGCAACTTCGACCTGGAGCGGGCCAGCAAGTGCTGCGTCACCGAGGTTCTGGCCGACGGTCGCATGGTGCCATTCTGCGTGTACAACAACCTCTACCGCGACGCAGGAGGGTGCTGACATGGTCGACCACATGCCTCCCGAGGACCTGAAGGCCTGCTGCGCATCCTTCTACGAGTCCGACCTGGTGAGGAGGTTCCTGGGGGACAGCTTCCATCCGGGCGGCGAGGACATCACCCGTGCCCTGGGAGTGGCCCTCGGACTGGACGATGGGTCGCTGGTGCTTGATGTTGCCTGCGGAGCTGGCGCCTCCTCGATCGCCCTCGCGCAGGAGTTCGGCTGCAGCGCCGTGGGCGTGGACCTCTCAGAGGAGAACCTGGAGCGGGCGCGTGGACAGGCCGAGAAGGCCGGCGTCGATGACCGGGTCCAGTTCCTCATGATGGACGCCGAGGAGCTGACCTTCGAGGACGGGGGGTTCGACGCCGTGGTGAGCGAGTGCGCCCTCTGCACCTTTCCAGACAAGCCCGCGGCCCTCTCCGAGGCGTTACGGATGTTGCGCCCGGGAGGAAGGATAGGGATCACGGACGTGGTCGTGGAGCGCGACCTTCCCGAGCGGGCCCAGGGGATACTGTTCCACGTGGCCTGCATATCTGGCGCGATGCCCGCGAGGGGATACATCGACGCCCTGGTGGATGCGGGCTTCGTCGACGTGGTCCACGAGGACCATGGCGAGGCCATCACCGAGTTGCTGGACCGGGGCGAGCGGTTGCTCATGGGGTGGGGCGTGGTCGAGAAGCTGTACGGCGTTGACCTGGAGGCGTGGCTCGACCTCTCCCAGGAGGAGGCCAAGGAGATGCTCGCCGGTGCCCGGAAGTGGGTCGAGAGCGGTGACCTCTCGTACGGCCTGTTCACGGGGGCGCGACCCTGAGGACATTCATGTGGGTCCTACCAA
>JAUVRF010000565.1 GCA_030597775.1 Methanobacteriota archaeon
CCCGCCTTCCAAAACCTTTTACGCTCCCACGCGCATCGCGCCAGACGAGGAGGAGAACACCCATGGTCCAGGACGTCAGGGAGCGGATGGAGGCCGACATCAGGTCCGCCACCACGGCGTTGCTGAGGCCCGGCTCCGTCGCCATAATAGGCGCTTCCGAGGACCCCAGCCTTCCCGGCGGGAAACTGCTCCACAACCTGATCTCGGGGCGCTACCCCGGTCCCATCTATCCCGTCATCGAGCCCGGTCCCGGTTCCCGGGAACCTCCAAAGCAGGTCCTCGCCCACCGGGCCTACCATTCCATCAGCGAGCTCCCGGAGGGATTGGACCTGGCGGTGCTGGTGCAACCTCCGAACCGGGCCACCGCCACCGCCATCGAGCTGGTGAAGCGTGGCGTGCGTGCCTTCGTCGTGCCAACGGCGGGCTTCGCCGAGGCCCACCAGGAGGGCCGGGAGATGCAGAGGCGCATCGTCGACAGCGTTACCTGCGGAGGCGCCCGCCTCCTGGGACCGAACACCTTGGGCATCTACTCCGCGACATCGAAGTTGAACCTGGTCACCGGTGTGGACCCAGCTCCCCCCGGCATCGAGACGGGACGGAGGCCACGGCTCGCCCTCCTTTCCCAGGCAGGGGAGCTTGACCAGGTGTTCATCGACACGGCCCTGGGCCACCGGGAGGCATTGTCCCTGTACGTGAGCCTTGGCAACGCCGCCGACGTTGGATTCGAGCACCTGCTGAGGGGCGCGGTGGGCGAGCCTGGCCTTGCAGCCGTGGCCATGGTACCAGCCGGAGAGGTGGACGTGCCTGCCCTGGCCTCCACCGTACGCGAGGTATCGGCCCGGGTGCCCGTCCTCGTTGCGCCCAAGGTCCGGGGTCGGGCGGCCAAGCGGGCAGCCATGAGCCATTCCGGAGGCGCCACCGACGCCGAGGAGGCCATGCCCTCCCTGGTGGCCGCGGGAGCCATCGCCGCGAGGGACATCGAGGACCTGGCCGACCGGACCGTGGCCGTGGTCAACCAGCCCATGGCCAGGGGCAGGAAGGTCGCCGTGATGTCCACGTCCAGCGGGGCGGCCGTGGCGGCCGCTTCCCACCTCACCGACCTCGGCATGGAGGTTCCCACCATACCCGCCGAGATCCAGCAGGTCCTACGTTCTTGGCTTCCCGATCACGCCGGGGCCTCCAACCCCGTCACGCTGACGGGCAAGCTGGCCGCCGCCAACTACAGACCAGTGATATCGGGCGTGATGGGCCAGGCCAACATAGACGGTGGCATCGTGCTCGCCGTGGGAGCTGACCCCCCGGCCCTTGCCAAGGCCGTGATCGATGTGACCAAGCGTCGCGGGAAGCCGATGGTCGGGGTGACCGTCAGCGCGCCCCGCACGGAGGAGGCCCTCGTCGACGCGGGCATTCCCGTCTACCCCACCCCGGCCCGTGCGGCCCGTGCGTACCAGGCCCTGGTGCCCCTGCCGCTGTGAACTAAGCGAACCTTTATCAGATTGCCTTTATATTCCAGAGTGAAGCCGATGCCAAAAAAGGAGAAGTTAGAGATACACGAAGAAGTCGGTGTCAATGACTCTGTGGAAGCGAGGGTCACGCCGTGGGAGGTCAGCGGCGTCGTGGACTACGACGAGCTCGCGAAGCGCTTCGGGACCTCCAGGCTGGAAGGGACGATCAAGGACAAGCGGATCCAGCTGGCGGGCGAGGACCACTGGATGCTCCGCCGCGGGATCTTCTACTCCCATCGCGACCTGGATGTCATCCTCGAGGCCCAGGCCCAGGGCAAGCCATGGGCGCTGTACACCGGCCGGGGCCCTTCGGGCCAC
>JAUVRF010000340.1 GCA_030597775.1 Methanobacteriota archaeon
ACCAGGTCCTCGCTCTGGTGGGCGTACTGCAAGATGGTGTTGACCGTGGATATCCTGGGAGAGGTTGCAAGGTCGATGCCCACGTCATTGAGCAGGTCAACGAGCTCAAGCTGGTCGATGAGTGCGATGGTGCTGTGGGCGCCCAGCTTCCCGGCCAGGAAGCAGGACAGGATGTTCTTGCCCTGGGCCCCCGTGGCACCTATGAAGGCGTCAACGGACGCCACTCCCTCGTCCAGCAGCAGCTCCCTGTCGGTGGGCTCACCCCTGATGACCAGGGTCGAGGACAGCTGGGCCGAGGCCTCCTCCGCCAGCTGACGGTCGGACTCGATGAGGCTGATGTCCACGTCCCGCTCCATCAGCTTGGCGATGTTGACGCCTATCCGCGTGGCTCCCGCGATCATCACCTTGGATATGGGCGAGTCCTCGTCCCACTTGACACGGATGTCCAGCAGGTCCTTCGTCTGTCGGATGGCGCTGTCGGTCCCCACGATGACGACCCGATCACCGCGCTGGATGGAGTCGCCCCCCTGGGGAACTATGACATCGGACTTGCGGAAGATGGCGGCCAGGTTGGCGCCCTTGGGCCAGTAGATGTCGCGGATGGGTTGGTCCAGCACGGGGGCGTTCTCCCCGGGGCTGACCTGCACCACCTTGATCTTTCCCTTTGCGAACACATCGGACTCGACAAGGGCCGGGGTCGAGGTGAGGATCCGAACGATCTTGGTCGCCGCCACCAGGTCAGGGCAGATGGCCACATCGATGCCCAGGAGCTTGAACTTGTCCAGGGACACGGGCGTGTCGATGTAGTCGGAGTGGTTGATGCGGGCGATGGTGCGCACGCCGTAGCTCTTGGCGATGGAGCACGCCACCATGTTCACCTCGTCGGTCCCGGTGACCGCGATGAAGTTCTTCGCCTCCCGGATGCCCGCCTCCTCGAGATTCGCGGAGGCTGCGGCGTTCCCGCGCACCACCAGGGCGTCCAGGGATTCTGCCCGGTTGGCCGCGGCCTCGTCGGATTCGATTATGGCCACCTCGTAACCCTCGCTGTAGAGCGATCGGGCGATGTAGTAGCCAACCTCTCCCGCACCGGCGATAACGACGCTCACGCGGTAGGAAGGGTACGGTCCCTTCAAAAACGTTTCGTCACCAAGGCCGATGCCTGGTAATGAGTGGGGTTGGATGTGGTGTGAGATTTTTACACTTTACAATCACACCCATAATTTGATATATCCAGGTGGGTACTGGGATTCGGGCTGATTCTGATTGAGTGAGAATAAGGATGCAGAGGGGTCCGAAGTCTACGAATGTCCCATCTGTGGTTCAGAGGTTCCTGGCACACAGGACAGATGCCCTGGCTGCGGAGCAGGGTTCGACGTCAGCAGACTGCAATGTCCCATCTGCGCAGAGGAGGTAAGCGTCGACGCGAGCGAGTGTCCAAAATGCGGAACCCTCTTCGGAGACGGGGACGCCGAGGGCGACCTCGACCTGTTCTCCGACCTTACCTGTCCCGTCTGCGAAACCCCCCTCGATGAGGACGACACGATCTGCCCTGGCTGCGGTCAGGAGATCGAGATCCAGGAGATCGGCGAGGAGGATGATAAGGCCTTTCCCGTCCAGGTGTCCAAGGACTTCCGGATGGCCGGCGAGGACGGCCTTGTCAACGGCATGGGCCTCACAAACGGCAGCGGCATGACCAACGGCCGGGGCATGGTCAACGGCTCCGGCATGACCAACGGCATGGGCCTCACCAACGGTGCCGGCATGGTCAACGGCCGGGGCATGGTCAACGGCCGCGGCCTCACCAACGGTGCCGGCATGGTCAACGGTGCCGGCATGATAAACGGCGCTGGCATGGTGAACGGCCGGGGCATGGTCAACGGCCGCGGCCTCACCAACGGTGCCGGCATGGTGAACGGCGCGGGCTTCATCAACGGCCGGGCTGGCTCCGCGACCAACCTCTCATCCGGGGAGGGCATGGTCAACGGTCGCGGGGTCTTCGATTACGAGGACGGCGAGAAGTTGCTGTCCACCCGGATGATCATCCCCCCGAGACGCCACATGGCCAAATCCCTGGCCCTCGCCCTGGTCTTCATAATGATACTGGTCCTCGTGGGAGCCATGGTGGTCATGGTCCCCTCCACGGAGGAGGGCATCATAATCGATGGCGAGTTCGAGGACTGGAAGGGCATCACCCGCTTCACAGACCGAACGGGCGACTTCACCAACTCCAACCTGGACATCGAGAGCTATGCCTACACCGACGACGGGGGAGACCTGGCGGTCAATGTCCAGGTCAGGGGACAGATCCTCAACGGGAACGTGCCCGTGGACGGCATGGACACCCTCATCGTATACTTCGATGTGGACGATTCCGACACCACCGGCTACCGTTTGTACGGCTTCGGCATCGACTACATAATCGAGGTCAGGGGCTGGGACAACACCATCCACAGCGCCTCTGTCAAGGAGTTCAAGTCCTCACGCGACCCCAATGACTGGAACGGCTTCACCGCCGTGGGGTCCGTCTCCGCCGCCGCCAAGGGCAGCCAGATGGAGATCAAGGCCACCAACGCCGCCAGCTGGATGGACGACAAGGACGCCCGCTGGGGCATGAACCTCCAGACCAGCGAACTGGAGGGCGACTGGTCCCCGTTCACCCTGCGCAAGCCCGGCGCGATACAGCTCCGCCAGACCTCCATGGGCGTCGTGGGCGAGCACCTGATGCCCGGACAACAGCACAACGTCCTTCGGATCGACCTGACCTCCTACGACCTGGAGGCGAGCCTGACCTACCTCACGGCAGTGAGCGCCATCGAACCCGCCCCCACCCTGCTGGACCTCCAGAGGTGCGACCTGTTCCTCGATTCCAACAGGAACGGTGACTGGGACTCGGGAGACCTGTCCCTGTCCAACGACAACTGGGGCACCGGTGACGACGGCGGAGTGTCGTTCAACATGGAGGACACACCCCTGATTGTGCCAGAGGGCGAACGCCAGCTTCTCTTCCTCGTCGCAACGGTCGGCGGTTCCGCCAATCCTGGACGGGCGGTCATGCTCCACGTGGCGGACCCCTGGTCCGTGGAGGCCGAGGACCTGCCTGCCACGGTGATCCCGATAGAGGGCAGGG
>JAUVRF010000274.1 GCA_030597775.1 Methanobacteriota archaeon
CGCCCGCCATCTCGGTGGCGCCGATGCCCGTCGAGAACGCTCCCAGGGCCCCGTAGGTCGTGGTGTGGGAGTCCGTGCCCACCACCAGGTCGCCGGGACGGACGAAGCCCACCTCCACCATGACCTGGTGGCATATGCCCTCCCGCTCGCCGAGGAAGTGTGGGAGGTCCATCTCCTTGATGAAGTCCCGCACGTCCTTGTGAGCCGTGGCCGTCTTGATGTTGTTGGCCGGGATCCGATGGTCGAAGAGCAGGACGATCTTCTCCGGGTCCCACACCTCCTTCACACCGATCTCACGGAAGACCTTGGAGACCAATTTGGCGTTCTCATGGGACATGGCACGGTCGACCCGGGCAGAGACTATCTGACCCACGTCCACCTGGTCCTCGCCGGCTGCCCTGGCAAGGCTCTTCTGGGCTATGGTAGAACCCATTGCGGCACCCCGTCGGGGGGGAATCAATGTCTATATATTTGAAGCCTTCCAGACACCCTTGGAGATTCACACCGTTGCACCGGTGTGGGGGCTCCCGTTACTACCTGCAAATGGAGCATCACCAGCGGTGTTATATACTAGCTTGTGATAACGGTTATTAGGTGAGCTTCATGGCGGATGAAGAGGGCGCCGTGAGCGATGAAGAAGAGATCGCTGTAGGCCCGGCCGATATCGAAGCCGCATGGGAAGTGCTCAAGGAGCATCACAGGCGCACCCCCATTATTTTATCCCGGTCATTATCGGAGATGACCGGTTCCAACGTCTACCTCAAGTTCGAGAACAAGCAGCGCTCTGGGTCCTACAAGTTCCGCGGGGCCTTCGTCAAGATCGCATCCCTTTCCGACGCAGAGAAGGAGAAGGGGGTCATCGCCGCATCCACGGGCAACAACGCCCTTGCAGTGGCCCGCGCCGCATCGATGCTGGATGTCAAGTCCGTCGTCGTGGTCCCCACGGGCATGGCCCTGCCCCGGGCCGAGGTCGCCCGCTACTACGGTGCCGAGGTCCGCTACTTCGGTGGCTCGTACGGCGAGGCCAACCTCGAGGCCGAACGCATATCCAAGGACGAGGGATACAACCTCATCCATCCCTACGATGATGAGAAGGTCATCGCAGGCCAGGGCACCATCGGCATCGAGCTCCTCGAGGACCTCCCCGAGGTGGACACGGTGCTCGTGCCCATCGGTGGAGGCGCCCTCATCTCCGGCATCGCCATCGCCATCAAGGCCAAGAACCCTGACGCCCACATTATCGGCGTCCAGGCCTCGGGAGCACCTCCCCAGGAGGTCCCATCCCCCGACGGCCAGCACGTGACCATCCGCAGGGTCACCTCCATCGCCGACGACAGCACGATCCGGATGCCTGGCAAGATCACCATGCCGATCATCCGCAAGATGGTGGACACCGTGGTGACCGTGGACGAGGACGAGATCGCCCGCGCCTTCGTGTTCCTCATGGAACGCCACAAGACCGTGGCGGAGGGTGCCGGCGCCGTGCCCACCGCGGCCATACTGTTCGACGAGGTCAACCATCTGGGAAAGAACGTGGTCTGTCTCATCTCGGGCGGCAACCTGGATATCAACAACATAGGCAAGATCATCCGTCAGGGCCTCACCAAGGCGGGTCGTATACTCCAGATCCGTGTCCAGATGGAGGACAGGCCTGGTCGGTTGTACAACCTGCTCGAGTCCATAAGCGAGGGCGGTGCGAACATACTCGAGGTGAGCCACCGGCGGGACGTGCCCGACCTGCCCTACGGCCTGGTGGAGCTCAACCTCACCTTCGAGACCCGGGACGAGGACCACGCACATCAGCTGCTGAGCCTCATCGTCACCGCTCCCGGGACGGATCTGGTCGAGGCGGAGTAGGCCAGGGCTCGTTGAAAGGTATCCATTCCTTCTCAGGATTTATTACGATCTTCATTCCAGATGAGTGTACCCGCCACGAACAGAAGGGCCAATGCAACTATCGATGAGGGGAGGCCTGGCGTGCTCACCTTCACATCAGGATTGCTTACCCCGAACTCCACGGTGACCGTCCGGGAACTGGTGTACATGTCGAATGCCCGGCATTCCAGCGTGTGGGTTCCGTCATCCAGATCCCTGGTGTCGAGGGTGTAGCTCCACTCCTCCGTTCCATCCGCGACGATCCACTCGCCGCTGTCGATCCGGAACTCGACCCTGAGCACTCCCACATCGTCCTCGGCAATTCCGGTGATCTCCAACATCTTGTGGTAATCCACATCAGCGGCAGGCTTGTTCACCGTCACGGAGGGTGGTTGATCCACGGCGAAGGTGGTGCTCTTCTCCGTGCAAGTCCCCACGTCCCAAGCGCGGGCCAGGAGCGTATGGTCTCCCGGGGACATGCCAACGGTGTTCAGGGAATAGGTCCATGCATTGGTACCGTCGACTACGGACCATGGCCCTCCGTCGATGGACACCTCGATGCGAACGACAGCTAGGTCATCAAAGGCCGTGCCAGAAACGTCAATGGTGCCGTTGTAGATGCCTCCGGTCTCAGGTATAGTGATGGTCACTATCGGTGGCTGGTCGGCGGCCAACGGCGTTATGTTCTCGAGAAGGACGTATCTGGTATCATAGTAGCCTCCAACATCGAGGAACCGGACGAAACCCACTATATAGAGCTCCTCATCCTCTGGAATGAAGTAGGGAATATCGATAGCCACCTTGTACCTGCCATCCTCCCACACCCCTCCTACATGGTGACCCTTGAAGTTTCCATAGTGATGGGCCCGCGGTATCCAGGATCTCCAGGCGGGGTCTCCAGGAGCACCATGATGGAAAGGGTCCCCATATCCCCAATACGCACCGGCTATCTCGAACTCCCCATCGGCCGCGGCTATGGTTATCCATGCCTCGATCGTGCCACCAACTTCGAAGGGAAGCACATCGATGTAGTCGTTAGGGTCCATGACCAACTCCAGATACGTAGAGGGGGGGTCCTGGGGTACTACCTTGATGCTGCCTGTACTTCTGTACCAGCTCCCAGTATCTGCAACGCGTTGGTATGCGACCCGGAGGGTGGCGGAGTACGCCCCATCGGGGACCTTGGGTGTATGGAAAGGAATGTGGAGGATGCCATCGGGTCCGGTCATCCCATCCCCGTAGTAGAGGACCTCGTGCACGTTGAACACACTGACAATGATCCGGTCTCCCGGGAGGACCTCTTCGCCATCGTAAGATTGGAGCCTGATGGAGACGTCGGAATCCTCTGGGACCTCCTCGTCCAGTACGGTGCACCAGGAGTAATCCCTCGGTGGTCTCGGCTCAGGCTCTGGTGATATGATGTAGACGTAGGGGTCGAAACAACAGTACTCAGTGAGGGACTGCCTTATTCCATCCTTCTCGACGTATCCACTCACATGGTAGGTCATTGTTCCAGGCTCGACATCGGGATAGCTTATTATGAACTCAAAGACGCCGCTCTCGTTCGTGGTGCCCGACAGATCCTCATCCTCAATCAACACGAATGCATCGACCACCGGGTCCCCGTCAAGGTCGGTCACGTAGAGGTCGAGGATCGTCATGGTCTCATCGACGAACTTCTGATGGACCCAGATGGAGAATAAGTGAACATTGATCGGGGAATACACGTAGTCAGGGAGGATATATGTGAAGCC
>JAUVRF010000621.1 GCA_030597775.1 Methanobacteriota archaeon
CGACCATGAGGAAGTAGACGAAGAGGGCCAGGAAGTACTGTGAGCGGAACTTTGAAAGGATGTACTCCCACCTTTTCACCGCCTTGGATAGCAGTGAGTCGGCAATACCACCCGCCTCCCCGGTTATGGATGCGGAGCCGAGCACCACAGAGTACAAGGTGCCCAGGAAGACGAAGTAGGCCAGGATCATGAAGATGGAAATGGAGGCCTCCTCTCCCTGCAGGTATATCATGACGAAGAGGAACACGAAGAAGAATGTGAATCCGATCCAGCCCCGGTAGAGCCAGGTCTTGAAACCCTGCTTGAGCTCGTGCAAGAAGAGGGTGAGGAGCACGTTCTGCTCCAGCGTCTCCCTGAGGTCGTCAAGCGCTCCTACCGATAGCCCTGAGGAAGCCATGGGTCTTCTCCTCCTCCAATAGGTTCAGGAACGCCTCCTCCAGCGACTGGGAACCGGAGCTGAAGGATATCAGCTCCAGGTCCTCCTCGTGGAGGATGTGGAATATCGTACCAAGCGCCTTCGAGTAGTCGTCGGGGTCGTCTATGGTCACCTTGATGAGGTGGTCGTGGCTCTAAACGTCGATGATATTGGGTATCTCTCTTACTTTCTCGATGAACGGTGCCGTGTCGCCTTCCACGGACAGTTCGAAGGTGTTCATGCGGATGAGCTTCTTGACATCGGTGATCTTGCCGGTGAACACCAGCTTGCCGTCGTTGATGATGCCGATGTGGGTGCAGACCCGGTCGATGTCGGCAAGGATGTGGGACGAGACGAACACGGTCTTGTCCTTCTGCTTGCCCAGCTCGGTGATCAGCCTCACCGTCGAGGCCCTTCCGATGGGGTCAAGCCCGGAGGTCGGTTCGTCAAGTATCAGCAACTGGGGGTCGTTGATGAGGCAGGCGGCGATACCCACCCGCGTGGTCTCCCCGGTGGAGAACTTCCGGATCTCCTGGGACGACAGGGACAGCAGGTCCACGGCCCGGATGAGCTCCGTGATCCGTGGGACCCGTTCCTGCTTGGTCAACCCGAAGGTCCGTCCGATGAAGTCCAGGTACGTGATGGGCGTCATCTTGTCGGGGAACTGTGGATTGGTGGGCAGGTAGCCGATGTGCTGGCGAAGGTCCGCCGAGTCCATGCCCATGGGCTCGCCGAAAACGTCCACCGTCCCCGCCGATGGCCGGATGAGGCCGAGCATCAGCTTGATGCATGTGGTCTTGCCGGACCCGTTGGGGCCCAGGAAACCGAATATCGAGCCCTCTGGAACGTCCATGGTGAGGTTGTTCACCGCGATCGTCTGGTTGTTGAAGATCTTGGTCAGGCTCTGGGTACGGATCACATTTCCCATCTTCGACTACCTTGGTCAAGAAGCAAGTAGCCACTATATAAAATAAATTGGACCAGTCTCGAACAAGGGAGTAGCAGAGGCCTAGCTGTTGTCAGGAACCAGGAACATACCAGTGTACTCGTACCCCTGCTCGCCAACCCTCACGTACTCTCCATCCTGTGACAGCACATATTGCATCACGTTGAACATCTCACTCACCACCCG
>JAUVRF010000190.1 GCA_030597775.1 Methanobacteriota archaeon
CAGGTCCCAGCCGATGGTGTTGAAGAACCTCAGGCTCTCGGGGGTGTAGAGGGAGGCCCAGGCCTCCTTCACGGCCTGGTCAAGGTCGTGTCGGTCGTGGACCGTCGCGCGTCGCTCGAAGGTGGCGGCGAAGTAGGGGAAGCGGTCCGGGTGGAAGGCGACGGAGACGGTCACGGACACCTTGGGAGCTCCCACGGACTGCTGCCTTGCCAGGTGCTCGTACGCCCCGATGATGCCGGCCTCGATGTCCCAGCTCATCTCGGAACCGAGCACGGTCTCCACCGCCTGACGGGAGATTATCTCAAGTCCCCTTTCCTCCGGAAGGTCGGCGGAGAACATATGGGCCAGCTTGGCCCCGGCCCCGGAGGTCTCGAGGAAGTCGTGGAGCGTGTCGGCGGTGACCACGAATCCGTTGGGGACCCGTACGGCGTTCTCCAGCAGAAGATGGAGCTGGTGGGCCTCCTTACCGACTATGTCGACATCGAGTGCCTCTGGCTCCGTGAGGAATACGGTGTATTTGGCCATGGGTGGCTCCCCCCGGCCTCGTAGTGACTGAGGGGATAAAAGAGTTTTCTACGGCCAGACGCCGTCCCGCGGTCCGGTGGGCCCCCTAGGATTCCACGATATCCTGGCCCTTCTGGATGATCACGCGGGTGGGCGTGGGCATCTTCATGCTGGCCTTCCGCAGGGCATCCTTGGCCTTGGCGAACTGGGCCTTGTGGATGCGCAGCATGATCAGCCGCGTTCCGGGATAGACGCGGGCCGCGAGGCTCACGTTCTTGCCGAAGGCGCTGCGCATGCCCTGTGAGACACGGTCCGCGCCCGCGCCGGTGGCCTGCTTGTTCTCCCTTAGGACGTTGTGAGGATAGATCAGGATCTTGAGGTGGTAGTTCATCACGCCCGTCTTGGTCATGACCCTGTTGGCGGTGATACGGGCGGCCTCCAGGGCATTGTGCCGGATCTGGCACATCTCCCTGGCCACCAGGACCAATTCGATGGGGAAGTCGCCCTTGGTGTCCCCGGCATTGAAGTTGGCGATCCGGAGGTTGGGGATGCCGCCCATGTACTCACGTCGGGTGTAGGGTAGGCCGACGACCCGGCGATACATCCTGTTCGGCTTCCTTGACATGTTATTTCCTCCTGTTGACCTGGACGTCCGCAGGTTGCCGGACGTACATATATGTTTTCATCCTCAGAGGAGGCCCACTTCAAGGACCTCCACCGACTGGACGCCGTCGATACCATCGATGGCCTCCTCGATCATGTCGGAGATGTTGCCACCCGAATCGGGCATGGTGACGGCCATCTCCATTGCCATCAGTCCGAAGGCGAATGGTTTGACCTCCACCGCATGCAGCTTCGCGCCATTGCTGGACACGATCTCCTTGATATTGATCTCGAGGGCGGCCATATCGACCTCCGGGCCCTCGGGCATCACCCTGAACTTGACAGCGACCGTTCCCATGGGCAGTCCACCTAGGGTCCCTGGAACCCGCACTCGGGGCATTTGAACGTTACTCCCTGGCCCCGGCACTGGGTGCACCTGCCGACCAGGACGTTTCCGCAGCCTGGACACTTGAAACTGGTCCTTCCCTGTTGGGTCAGGGGAACCCCGCAGGATATGCACCTGGATGCGACCTCCATGTGGTTCACCGGGCCCCTGTAACGTGTACCCCTTATTGAGCTTTTCGCATCTCCCGAGAGGGTTCACAACGGAATCCCGGCCGGAATCGCATCGTACGAGCAGAAGTGAAAACGTTAGCTACCTAATCATAGAATCCCATCGCGGGATCATCATGAGATATTCGATGACGAAGGGAAATCTACCGATGGCATCCATCGAGCTAGCCCCGAACGAGAAGATCTACGCAGACTCTGGCTGCATGGTCTACATGACCGGCAACACGGTCATGCAGGCCAAGGCCCGGGGCGGCTTTTTGAAGAGCCTTGCACGTTCATTGGCAGGAGAAAATGTGTTCCTGACCGAGTTCACGACCACGGGAGGATCGGGGATCGTAGCAGTGGCAGGTCCCGTTCCCGGCAGTATCATCGCTAAGGAGATCGTCCCGGGACGGGCGATATTCGCCCAGAAGGGTGCCTTCCTGGCAGCCGACGACACGGTGAACATGGAGATCGCCTTCCAGAAGAGGCTCGGCGCAGGGTTCCTTGGCGGAGAGGGCTTCATCATCCAGAAGTTCACCGGGCAGGGCACCGTGCTCCTCCATGCTGCGGGCGAGTTCATCGAGATGAACCTTCAGCCAGGTCAGAACGTCCGAGTGGATACTAAGTGCTGTGTCGCCTGGGATGAATCCGTGATCTATAACATAACGAAGGCGGGTGGCATCAAGGTCATGGCCCTGGGAGGCGAGGGCCTGTTCCTCAACGACATGACCGGACCCGGTACGGTGACCATCCAGTCCATGGACATCTCCCAGCTGGCTGCCGAGCTCATTCCCTACCTGCCCAAGTCCGGAGGCGGAGGCAGCGGTCCGTCTTGGAGTAGATAGAGGATGCGACAACCAACGTGACGGTGAAGACGATGTCAAGCTTGGATGAATTGCGGAGGTCCGTCGGGCCCGGGTCCCCGGGCGCGGATCGAGCCCCAGGGAGGAAGGAGCAGTTCGGGGAAGGCCGGGCAGGCGCGGTCATCGGGATATCCATCCTGGTTGCCATCGGTGTCTTCCTGGTCGCCATATTCCTCCTCCCTGGCTTCCTGGAATGGCTGATCAAGATGGGCATCTGGTTGGTCATCGTGATGTTCATCCTGTTCATCGTCGTCGGCCTGGTGATCGCCTTCCTGGTCACGGGAGTGAGCATATTCTACCTGGCAAAGAAGACGGAATACCAGGGGCCAGAGGTCTCGTACGACCTTGATATGGTCAAGGAGCCGCCGAGGGGTAACGTATGACTCTGTCGGTAATTAAGAAATTTAGGGTGACCTAAATATAATTGACAGAATAATATGGTCTTTTGTGGATTATGTCATAAGATTTATATATTCAATTAAGCTAATGCACCATGGAAGTTCCGGTGTTGGTATCCCACTTGCCAGAATTCCGACCGTACAGGACTATGATGTTCGCAACCGTTTCACACAACCCCTCAACCCCCGGATTTGCCCGGGCCCAATGACCCCAACGTAACGATCGCGAACATCAAACACGAAACCCCATAAACCCCAAACCCCCTTTTACCCCCTGTATGGGTATCGGAACCCGGCTCGTGGGAGCTCTTGTTGCCTTCGGGAGACGCTAGGACTTTCTCGGGCCCGGCAAATCCACCCATCGTGTGGATTGTCGAGCCCGCGTTCCGCTGGAACAGAAGGGTTCCGAGGGACTCAGCGGTACGCGAGGAAGGCCTCGATGTCATCGTCCTCGAGGTTCACCTCGATGCGGACGAGGCCGTACCGCTCGAACCGCACGAAGGCGTGATCATGGTGTGCCGCCAGGGGCCCGGAGAGCCCCCGTTCCTCGCCTCCGTCGGGACGTCGGACAACGGTGTACAGGCCCTGCCCTCAAGAGTGATGCAGTGGACGATGGGGATGCCCTCCTCAGGCCTGCTCGGTCTCGTCGGGCGTGGTGTCCTCCAAGATGAGCCGCCACACAAGGACCGCGATCATTGCCCCGATTATGGGGGCCACCCAGAACAACCACAGCTGGGCGATCGCGTCACCTCCCACGAATACAGCCGGCCCCAGCGATCTGGCCGGGTTGACCGAGGTGCCGGTCACGGGGATGCTGACCAGGTGTATCATTGCCAGGGCGAAGCCGATGGCGATGCCCGAGAAACCGGAGGGGGCCGTCTTGCTCGTGGCCCCGAATATCACCAGGAGGAATATCATGGTGAGGACGACCTCGGTCAGCAACGCGCCGGCGGTATCCACCTCGTTGCCGTAACCCTTGCCCCACCCGTTCTCGGCCAGGCCGTCGACGTTTATGTCGTAGCCGCTCATACCGTTGGCCACCCCGAGGAGAACTCCGGCGGCGATGACGGCGCCGAGGCACTGGAAGATGATGTACATCACCGTGTCCTTGCCCGATATCCTCCCGTGGATGAACATGGCTATGCTTATGGCCGGGTTGATGTGGCATCCCGAGATGTGCCCGATCGCGTACACCATCGTCATGACCGCGATGCCGAATGCCAATGCTACGCCGGTGTTGTCCAAAGTGTTCCCGGCCAAGACGACTGTCCCGCAGCCAACGAACACCAGAACGAAGGTGCCCAGGAGCTCGGCCATGTACCTCTGCATGTCGCTGTGCGCCATCCCGATCATCCCTCCCCGAAACAATACGGGAGACGAATCCGCTCGACCACGTGTATGTGAGTCGCGGGTCGCCTCGACCTGAAGATACTACTGTTGTTGTATTAATAATAATGTTGACCCCCGGGTCGCCCGTGGTGAGCCGTAGGGACCGTTCGGCCCCCCGCCCAGGGGGTTCACCGGTAGGCGAAGAAGGCGGTGACCGACCCCTTCTCATCGTCCACCTCGAGACGGACGAAGCCGTACCGCTCGAACTGCACGAAGGCATCATCATGCTCCATCGCCAGGGGCTCGGAGATCCCCTGGTCCTCGCCTCCGTCGGGACGGCGGACAACGGTGGGCACGCCCTCCGGCGTCGTCCAGTGGACGATGGGGACGCCCTGC
>JAUVRF010000520.1 GCA_030597775.1 Methanobacteriota archaeon
ACAATCTGAAGGCGACGAGTGCCCAGGTGACCAAGAGGGCCGCCATCAAGCTGGATCGCAACAAGTCCATCACCATTATCATGAGGGACGCTATCCAGCCTGAAGTGTACGTCCACTTCCCGACAGACGGGCACGCGCAGCAGTCGACCATCCTGGAAGTGCGCGGCACCGCGTGGGACTATCAATCAAGCATCGCCAGGGTCGAGCTCTCCCTCGATGGCGTCAACTGGGAGAAAGCCACAGGGAAGCTGCGGTGGAACCACACCCTCTACGTGAGCGAAGACCTCATCGAAGAGACCAACGGGGTGTTCAACCTTCGCGTGAGAGCCATCGATTACGCGGGAAACCATCGGCTCGCCTACGTGCTGGTATACATCGACCCCACGCCACCTAGGCTCTTGGTCGACTTCCCACGCGAAGGCTACGTGACGAACGAGCCGCTGTGCCTCGTCCGGGGCGTGACGGAGCTTGGGAGCTCCGTTCATGTAAATGGCGTCCAGGTCGAGGTGATAGTGTCGATGTTCACATACCAGATCACCCTGGTGGAAGGGCCGAACACGATTACCGTGATCGCAATAGACCCGATGGGGAACATTGAGGTCGACAAGATCCGCGTCGTTCTGGACACACAGGTTCCTTTCTTCCACCTGGTCAATCCCAAGGAGGATTCCATGACGAACATGGAAACACTCATGGTGGAGGCCCAGCTCGAGGCACACCTGGAGGTCACGATCAACGGGCAGGCCGTGGTCTACGGCTCCGAGGAATACCCCGAGGATGGTGGGATACTGGAGTATCCGCTGTCCCTGGAGAGTGGCTATAATATCATCCAGATCATGACAATGGACAAGGCGGGCAATCACCTGTACATCGAACGCCAAGTGATCCTGGACTCAGACCCACCCTGGGTCTTGATAACCTCCCCACAGCCCGGCGTTACCTTCGCCCACCCGGAGATCACCGTCGAGGGAACGACGGAGGCGACGGCCAGGCTCTTCCTCAACGACGAGGACGTGACGCTCCAGAACGGCTACTTCCAGCGGATGGTCCTTGGCCTCGAGGGGATGAACACGATCGTTCTCACGATCATCGATGTCGCGGGCAATGTATACGAGGAGTCCATCATCGTCTACGTCGACACGGAGCCCCCGTTCATCGAGATCACCAACCCCAGAGCGGAGATCACGACCGTCAACACCCCGAGGATCACTCTCGAGGGTTCCGTATTCCATGACGGGGTCGTGACCGCGGACTCCGTCGTCTTAAACGGAGTGGTGTACCCCCTCACGGACCCCACCGCCGGGACATTCTCGATCCCTCTGTACCTCATAGAGGGCAAGAACGAGATCACCGTCGAGATCAAGGACGCCGTGGGCAATATGGCGACCCAGACCAGGGAGGTATGGTTGGACACGACCCCGCCCTCCCTCGTGATGGAGATCGAACCGATGACGTTGACTGACGGTCTGATGACGGGTCCTGCCTGCGTGGGCAGTATCAATGGCCACACCGGGGTTGGTAGCGTCGTCTATGTGAACGACATCCTGCTCACCGTGGATGAGAATGGTACCTTCCAGCTGCTCTACCAACTCTTGAGCAAGGAAGAGACGTCCATCATCTCCAGTTCAACGGACCCGGCAGGCAACACGATGTCGATCGAGCAGAACATCACGCACGAGGCCGAATCAATTGTGGATGTGGCGGAAGGTCAAGAGGGCCAGGTGTTCTTCCTGGTCACCTTGATAATCCTTGTGTTGGTGGTCATCGCTGCCTACGTCATCGTGAGGATGGGACACAGGACGGCCGACGACGAGGAGGCTGACGACACATCCATCGTGGTCGAGCTCGAGCCAGCCGAGCCCGAGGAGGCGCCGACCGAGACGCCAGAACCGATCCAGAGGCCGGTCCCAACGGCCCGGAGGCCTCAGCCGAAGGTGGTTGAGGAACCGGTGGAGGAGGACAAGCCCCTCTCCGATCAGGAGGCGGAAGTGGACATAAAGGCCGATGAGAGCGAACAGGAGGGATCCGAATGAACCCG
>JAUVRF010000247.1 GCA_030597775.1 Methanobacteriota archaeon
ACTGCACCCTCAGTGCCAGGCCGATGGGGACGGGAGCTACATACGGGGTACTGATCTCCTGGACCGAGGCCGTGACGGCCGATGTGAGCCTTGACATAGAGGACTGCGAGTTTCAGGACTTCAGCTACGGGCTCCAGGGCCTCTTCAACTCATCCAGGGCATCCCTCGATGTACTTGGGAGTTCATTCGCAGGATGCGACCGGGGCATCACCATCTCCGGGAACCAGGCAAGCGTCTCGATCATCGGGTGCGAGCTCGAGGGTCCTGGTACGGTTGGTATCAACATATACGTGATCGATCCCCTGGTGGCCTCCATCGACCTCACGACCGCCGACCTCGTCCTCAGCGGGTTCGATGTGGGCATCAACATTCGGGGACCCGCCCACGGGTTCCGACCGCTCCTGGACAACGTTACGGTTATACTTTGTACCCAAGGGATCCACGTCCTCGGCTCGACCGTCCTGGTGGAGGATTCGCACGTGACCGAGTGCGGGGTCTGTTTCTACGTGGAGAGCATGGCACGCATCGAGATACGCAGGACAGAACACACATACAGGAGCGGAGACTACGCCCCCGGACCCCAAGCGGCCGTGGTGGCATTCACGATCGTCAATGTGACCACGTGCCGTTGGAAGGACGGCCCCGTCATCACAGAGGGTAATCTTATCCTGATGGGCGATGACGGAGTGGAACTGGAGCGTCTGGACCTCACCGAACCGAGGGCCATGGAGGTGGTGGTCTGGTCCCTGACCAAGTACAACGACCTGGGGCGTCTATGGATAGTACCCACCTTCCGGGTCGGCAACGAAGGGTTCGTGGGCGCGAACTTCTCGATCTACAACCTCTCCGCCCAGCATGTGGAGATTGTGGACGACCTCCCCCCCACGATCAACCAGACGTGGCCCGATGACGGCCATTGGTTCGTCACCCCTTACATAACGGTCTCCGGCAGGGTCGGTGCCCAGGGGTCTGGTATGGCATCCCTTGTGGCAAGGATCGCGGGCGGTCAGGAGACCGTAGCGGTGGTGGATGGGGAGGGTATATGGTCCGTAACCTTCGACCCGGTCGATGATGGCCCGTACAGGGTCGAGCTGCTTGCGACCGATAAAACTGGTGGTACCACGGTGATCCCCATCGCCAACCTCACCGTTGACACAACGATGCCCACGATCGACATCGACCAGGGGCTTGAGGTGCTGGTGAACACCACGTGGATAACGGTGACGGGCCGTACGGAACCCTATTCAATTGTACACATGTGGGAGGTGGACGCGCCTCCCGACCCACCATACAAGTGCGAGGACGTTACAGAGGCTGACGGGGAGGGATACTTCAGCCTGTACGTGTGCATGGGGGCGGGTCTGCATCAGGTCTCGATCAACGCCACTGATCGGGCAGGGAACGTCGCGACAATCTCTATGACGGTGGCGATGGACCCCTACTACCCCAAGGTGGACATGACCTCACCGATGCGGGGTGTGTGGTTGAATTCCACCACGGTGCATGTCTCAGGCGTGGTCACCGACAATGGATCGAGCGCCTGGGTAAAGGGTTGGATCGATGGTGAGGAGATGATCGACGATGAAGGTGACTTCACCTTCGACCTTGAGTTCGAGGAGGGAGGACACTCCATCAGGATCGATGTGATGGACGAGGCTGGGAACAGGCATTCGGCCACGGTGACGTTCAATGTCGATATCACCCTTCCAACAATAAGGATAGTGACGCCCAAGGAGGACAGGTTCTTCACTATGGAGAGGAAGGTGGACCTCCAGGGAGAGGTCCGGGAGGACAACCTCCTCGAGGTGACCTTGAACGGAGAACCGATCGGACTCCTCTCAGGAATATTCACTGCCGCACTCGATATAGAAGAGGGCGAGAACACGTACACGATCGAAGCCGTTGACATGGCAGGGAACGTCGCAAGGAGTGCCATCACCATCCTCCATGACCTGACACCACCCGAATACACCTACGAGACGACCTTCCCAGAAGGTCTCACGATGGAGGTGGATGGGACACTCTACGGAACATACACCGGGACGGGGGTTCCCGAGATCTGGTTCGCCTTCCAGGTCTCGGAGCCATCGAGGATCACCGCTTCGGGCGGTCTCGGCCAGGCCGAGGGCGAGGGGATACTGACGGTCGAGATCGAACTGGAAGAGGGAATGAACACCATCACCTTCACGGTCCAGGACGAGGCCGGGAACGCGGCATCACCGGTCACGTACCGGATAGTCCTCGACACGACACCTCCGGACATCAGGGTGGACGACCCCATGGGTGATGTCAAGACCAAGGAGAGGAACTACAGGATAAGGGGACGGATGGAAGAGGGGTCCAGCCTCACCATCGACGGCAATGAGGTGACCGTCAACAGCGACGGGACCTTCAACATCCAGGTGGACCTCGTAGTGGGCCCGAACACGTTCCACCTGGAGGCCACCGACAGGGTGGGGCTGACAAGTTCCACCGATGTCACCATCACACGCCAGAAGGAGGCGGACGAGAGCCCCGGCCCAGGAGTGGTCGTTGCCGTCATGGGGCTCACCGCGGTGGCGGCCCTGTCAAGGTCCATCGCAGGACGCAGGGACTAGTCACGGAGCGCGTCCCTGACCCCGATGAACTCGTCCAGGAGACCCACCAGGGGGTCGGCAAGCAACTGTACCGGAGGCGAGAAGGCTCTCTCCATGTCCACCAGTCGCTCGGCGGGGATGTCCTCGGAGATGACGAGGGCGAACAGGTTCACGCGATCGTTCACATCCCTTCTGGCCACGGCCTGAGCGCCAACGATGTGTCCCCCGGCGTCTCCCACCAGACGAAGATGTATCAGATCGGCTCCCGGGAAGTACCGGCTCCGGTCCAGGCCGCTCGCGGTCACGCCCCAGGTCTCCAGGCCGAAGTGGGCACCACCGCCCTCGGTGACCCCGACACCACCAACGTGCAGACCTCCAATGACCACAACGGCGGGGGCGACCACGGGCCTGTGCTCGTAGGTCGGGTCCACCAGGTGATGGGCGATGGTCCTTGCCTCGTAGAAGGCGGTGGACGCCAGGGGGCTCAAGGTCCTCCTTCCCAATATGGCGTGACGGACCTCGGCGCAATCACCGATCGCGTAGACGCGGTCCACAGGTTCGCCGGTCCGCAACACCCGCATGTGGGAGTCTGTGGCGAAGCCCCCGGTCGTACCCTTGTCAAGGCCGGCCACTTCCGCCAGCGAGGCCTCGGGGCGGATCCCGGTCGAGATGACGACGAGGTCGGCGGGGATGGACTCTCCCATGACCTCGGCCGATCCCACGCGTCCATCCCGGCCAGGATCCAGGCGACCGACGCTCATCCCGGTAAGTACCCTGATCCCAAGGCCCTCCAGATGTTCGCGCACGACCTTGGCAAGGTCGCCATCCAGCATCTGGGGCATCAGGTGGGGGAGCATCTCCACCACGGTGACGTCGAGCCCGCGTGCGTTCAGGGCGACGGCCGTCTCGAGGCCGATGGCGCCGCCTCCGATGACGACGGCACGCTGGGAACCCTCCATCGCGGCCATCAGCCTCTCCCCGTCGCCGTAGTTGGAGAGGGTGTGGACCCCTGGAAGGTCGACGCCGGTGATCGGGGGGATGAGGGGGTTGCGGCCGGTCGCCAGTACCAGGACATCGAAGCGGACCGGGTTCCCGGGGGAGGTATCGAGGGTACGTCTCTCGAGGTCGATCCCCGTGACCTCCACCTTCTCATGGACCTCGATGCCCATCTGGTCGTACTCCTCCGGTGTGTGGAGCACGACCCCGTCCATTGGATACAAGCCCTCCAGCGCGAAGGTCATGCCGCAGGCGGAGTAGTGGTGCCAATCGTTCCTGTCATAGATGTTAATCCGTGCCCTGGGGAAATCCGTGCGGAGGCGGCGCGCG